>DAOUAY010000508.1:0-9667 GCA_034432995.1 Anaerolineae bacterium
GTGCGTTGGACGCGCACGTTGGGCTTCGAGGCCGGGACGTACCGGTTCTATACCAGCAGCGACGACGGCGTGCGCCTCTACGTGGACGGCCGGCTGGTCGTCGATGCCTGGTACGACCAAAAGCAGCCCAACCGGCGCAGCAGCGACGTTACGCTGAGTGCGCGACAATACACGGTGGTCGTCGAATACTACGAGCATGGCGACCTGGCTAACATCTACGCCTGGTGGGATCGCCTGGATAGCGTCAAAGGCTGGGAGGGGCGCTACTACGACAACCGCGATTTTCGCGGCGCGCCGGCGCTCATCCGCGACGACGCCGAGATCAACTTCGACTGGGGGCAGGGCGCGCCGGTGAACTGGATGCCGAGCGATAACTTCGCCGTGCAATGGACGCGCACGATCAACTTCACGCCGGGACTCTACCGCTTCAACGTCCGCTCCGACGACGGTATGCGCCTCTGGATCGACAACACCAGTATGCACATGGATTATTGGACGCCGCAAGACAATGTCTGGCGGTATCAAGACTGGCACTACCTTTCAGGATCGCATACCCTGCGTGTGGAGTACTTCGAAGCTGCCGGCGGCGCGCGCATGCAGTTCTGGTGGGATTATGCCGCCACCATCCCGGCCGCACAGGCTATGGCGCCCTCGCCGAATTACGGGTTTCCGAGCGCATCGGCCCAACCCACCCCCAAGCCAGGTACGCCAGCCAGCACGCCAGCACCCATACAATATCCAGGTCCGTGGCAGGGAGAATACTTCGCCGGGCGCGACCTGACCAAAACGCCGGCGCTGACGCGCACCGATGAGGCCATCAACTTCGACTGGAAGCTTGGCTCGCCCGCGACCGAAATTCCGGTCGACCAGTTTGCCGTGCGCTGGACCGGCACGTTCGCCTTCGAGGCGGGGCGGTATCGCTTCACCACCACCACCGATGACGGCGTGCGCGTCTACGTGAACGACCGGCTGGTCATCGATAGTTGGCGCCCGATGCGGGGCACGCGCACGGCCACCGTGACCCTGCCCCAAGGCAACGCCACCATCCGCGTGGAATACTTCGAGCAGACCGGCGCGGCGATGGCGCGCCTGAGCTGGAGAAAGCTGTAATTTCTGGCGGTCAGCGATCAGCCATCAGCCATCAGCGATGAGTGGGGGAGAATCGTGAGACGTACACTACGATGGAGCTTGTGTCTTGTTTTGATCGTGGGGATGGCCGGGTGCGCCCGGCCATCCTTCCTTTCGCGCCCTGAAGCTACGCCGACTGGCAGTGCAACGACGGTAGAGGAGCTTCTGCCAATCACAGTGACAGCGCCCCCGCCACCGACGACTGTACCGGGAGCACCGCCAACTCCCACACCGTTTCCCACGCCTGCAACTACGCCGCGCGAGGCCCTGGCCATGGGACTGTTGCCGTACGGGACGGTGACCCCGCCGCCAGCGAACTGGACGCCCACCCGCCCCGACCCCTTCGACGTGGAGAAGGACACGCAAGCATCGTGGATGCGAGAATACATCCAGACCGTCACCGATCTGCTCAACCTGGATACGGCTGCGGACGAGAACACCCGCACAGACGCAACCCTGGCCCAATTGACGGCCTGGATGCCCGCGGACAGCACCTATGAGGGTTCACTGCCGCCCAACGCCTGGGCCGTCTCCCGCGACCTCAACGGCGACGGCGAGACCGAATGGCTCATCAGCGTCCCCGCGCGCGATATGGGGTGCGGGGCGACATTCTGTCCTGCCAACCTGCTCATCTTTCAGGTGCGCGATAGCTTGTTCATTCCGGCAGCGATTATCATTGAGGATGAAAACATTTGGGATGTTTCCAACCCGGTGCTGTTGATGATCGATGACATCAATGCCGATGGCCGCTTGGAGGTGATGGTGGAGCAAGTCTCTTGTGGCGCGCACACGTGCTTCACCGGCCTCATCATCGGGCAATGGGATGGGCGGCGATGGCACTCACTCACCGCCGATCCGGTGATGCAGGCCTACACCACCTACACCCTCACCGATCATACCGGCGATGGGCTGTTGGACGTGGTGATGCATGGCGGCATGTACGGCTCGGTAGGCGCAGGCTTGCAGCGACCGCGCACGCAGGTTTTCGCCTGGCGCGATGGCGCGTATCGTATGGTCGAAGATACGCCCGATCCAGACGACCACCCCTACTTCAAGATGCTCGACGCCAACACCGCGTTGGCGAACGAGGCATGGGACACCGCGCTCGATCTGGCGTTGGCTGTGGTGAATTACCCCGGCATCTACCAAGACGATGGCTGGCTGACCCCCGACGCCCGGGCGCGCATCGTGGGCTACGCGACGCTCGAAGCCATGTTCGTCTATGCGCAGCAGGGCAATGCAGAAGCGCTGCGGCAGGTCTACACCGGTCTGACGGTGCGTTCGTATAGTGCGCCAAACGATCCCTACCCCGACGCCGCCTGGCGAGCGCTGGAGGTCTATGAAGCGACCAATGATCCGTTGGCGGCATGTATCGCCGCGGAGGAATTCATCACCGCACGTGTAGAAGACGCGGCGTTCTTCGAGTGGTACGGGTATGGCACAGAGCGTCTGACGGTGGATCGCATCTGCCCGCTGAATCAGTCAGTAGAAGAAGGACCGGAGCTTTAGGTATGGCAGTCCAGCATCAGCCTTCCCAGGTGGATGAAGGCCGCATCGACAGCGATGTTGTCCTTGGCGCTGGTCAGATAGTAGGGAGCACTGAACGGGGTAGCGAAGTCCTCAAGCGCCGCCGTCGATAATTGTACCTGATCGATCAAGTCACATTTGTTAGCGGCAAGAACCAGGGGAATATCCATCTTGAGGTCGCTCAGGACGGCAAGAGACTCTTTGAGGTTCGGCAGTGTTTCGGGGCGAGTTAGATCGCACACCAGTACAGCGCCCCCTGCGCCGCGCAAATAGCTGGCGCGCATCCGCGAAAAGACGTCGCTGCCTGCGATGTCCCAGAGCATCAGCATCAACGTTGTTTCATCGCCCGTGGCGGCGTTGGCGAAGTGTAGCACTTTGCGGCTCACCCGCACACCGATAGTCGCCAGATAGCGATCTTCGAAGATGCTATACACGTAGCGACGAACAAGGCTGGTTTTGCCGACGGCAAAATCACCCAGCAAGCACACCTTCTTGGTGATGGTCGCCACTGCTTTCCTCCTGTTCGCGTGATCGAGGTTTGGCGAACGACTGCGTATCCCCTGATACAACGGTTATTCGAGGCAAAGCTTGCTCACGTCCAGTCTAGCATGACTTATGAAATTGCCAAGCACAATCGAGCAAAACAACCGTGGGTCAATCTTGTGATTGACCCACGGTTTTTCTGAACACCAACCTGCTTGCAGTCTATTCCACCGTCACACTCTTGGCCAGGTTGCGCGGCTGGTCGACGTCCGCCCCACGCCGGACGGCCATCGCGTAGGCCAGCCATTGCAGGGGGATGATATTGAGCACCGGCGCGAGGAATTGCGAGGCCACCGGCACTTCGAGAACGTGATCGGCTTTGCTGCGCGCGAGCGCGTCACCCGTCTGCAGCAGGCCGATGACCGTGCCATTGCGCGCTTTCACCTGCTCCATCTGGCTGATCATCTTGTCGTAGACGCTATCGCGCGGCGCAACGGTGACGACCGGCATGACCTCGTCGATGAGGGCGATGGGGCCGTGCTTCATCTCGCCCGCAGGATACCCCTCCGCGTGGATGTAGGAGATTTCCTTGAGTTTGAGCGCGCCTTCCAACGCCACCGGATAGTTGATCCCCCGTCCCAGGAACAGGAAATGCTGGCGCTTGAAGAAGATCTCCGCGAGTTCGTCGTAGATCGGCAGCGGCTCGGAGATTTGCCCCACCAAATCGGGCAGGCGGGCGAGGTCGTTCACGCTTTGTCGCAGCGCCTCGGCGGGCAGCGTATCGCGCAGTTCGCCCAGATAGAGCGCCAGCAGGTAGAGGTCCACCAGACTCGAGGTGAAGGCTTTGGTGGTCGCCACGCCAATTTCCAGGCCGGCCTGCATCGAGATGTAGCCATCGGCGAGGCGCTGCGCCTGGCTGCCGATGACGTTGACGATCGACCAGAGTTTGGCCCCCTGGCGGCGGCCCTCTTCCATGGCGGCCAGCGTGTCGACCGTTTCGCCGGATTGGGTGATCGCCAACACCGCCGTGGTCGGCGTGATGAACGGGTTGCGATAGCGGAACTCCGAACCGTAATCCACTTCCACGGGCACGCGCGCCAGCGTCTCGAGCATGAACTTACCCACCAGCCCGGCGTGATAGGAGGAGCCGCACGCCGCGATGATGATGCGATCCAACTTTCTGGCTTCCGCCTGGGCGAGCGGGACGCTATCCAACAACACGCGGCCCCGGTGGAAATCCACGCGCCCGCGGATAGTGTCGGTGATGGCGCGGGGCTGCTCCGAAATCTCTTTCTGCATGAAGTGCCGGTAGGGGCCTTTCTCCGCCGATACCGGGTCCCAGGGAATGGCGTGCAGCGGCAGGCTGACCGGCGTCCCGTCCAGCCGGAAAATCTCCGCGCCATTCCGCGAGATGCGCGCCATCTGGCGGTTCTCCAGGAAAATCACATCGCGCGTGTATTCGAGGATCGCCGGAATATCCGACGCGACAAACATTTCGCGCGAATCTTCGCGCACGTCGCCCATCCCAATCACGATGCCGCCCGCATTGCCGAGGCGGGCCACCACCAGGTGTTCCGGTTCCTGAGGGCTGAGAAAGACAAAGGCGCTCGCCCCCTGAATGGACGGCAGCGCCCGTTGCACCGCCGTCAACAGGTCCAGTCCGCTGGCCAGATAGCAATCCACCAGATGCGCGATCACCTCGGTGTCGGTTTCGGAGGTAAAAGGAACCCCCTCGTCGGTCATCTCACGGCGCAGATCGGCATAGTTCTCGATGATGCCGTTGTGGACGACCGCCACACGCCCGTTTCGCCCTACGTGCGGATGCGCGTTGTTCTCCGTCACGCCGCCGTGCGTGGCCCAGCGCGTGTGCCCAATGGCGATGTTGCCTGTCAGTGGATTTTGATACAGCCGTTCTTGAAGGTTGCTCAACTTGCCCACCGCGCGTTCGACCACAATGCCGCCGTTCTGATGTAAAACGGCGATCCCGGCGGAGTCGTAGCCGCGATATTCCAGCCGCTTCAGTCCGCCCAACACAATCGGCGCCGCCTGACGCGGCCCTACGTAGCCCACAATACCACACATTGTTCGCCTCCTGACAATAGTCAGATCGTCTTTAGTCGGATCGTCCGTGGTCGGATCGTCCGTGCGACAAGTTATTGTCACAAAACGCATGGGTCACACACACACCGGCATACAAGCATACGCGGCGCGTGAGGACACGCACTGCACCTCAGACAAAACACGGGAGATAACCCATCTGAAGAAGACGGGGCGACATCTGCCGAGCATACTGCCACAGCAAAAGTGTCGCTATCGTTCTACCGGGTTTGGTAGATCGCCCTGGCGTGTGCGTTGTAACGACGGTTGCCCGTCGGATTTGTCACACGGCTTTCTCATTGGGAGGGGCGAGAGGGGTAGGCTGACCCCTGGCGGCATCCGCCGAAAATCTCTTGATGATCTAGTTGCTATCTGCACAATTGCGCTTGGTTTAGTCAACAGATTAAGCAGATCGAGCAGATTTTTGTCAAGAGATATGTTCGATAAACCGCCACCTCGTCACCCGGCATAGCCGGGTCAGGCGCTTGATGCCCCACAAGTTTATGCTATTGTGCGATAGGCAATCCCTCCTTTGTCAAAATACAAGATAATCGTCTTCTAATTTAGCTGTATTATACAGGATAATTCTCTCCATTGCAAGAGCAATCGGGAAAATTCGACGCCTTTTACTCCATCATTTTCTTCTGCAAGGCATTGACCTCTCTTGTCAAACGATCCAGGGCTGTTTTTGGATCTGCGCCTTGCATGATTTGGTTGAAGGCTTTCGTCACGATCTCGCGCGCCGAGGAATAGGAGATAAGTTGCGGTTCGTAGACGCCGTAGGGCAGCAGCGCGAGCGCCTGAAGCCATTGCGGCGCGAACTGCCCGCCCTCGATCTGCGCGGCAACACTGGCGCGAGTGGGAAAGTCGCCGCCGGCGCGCAGCCATTGCGCCTGCTGCTCCGGCGCGGTGAACCATCTGAGGAAAATCCACGCGGCGAGCTGCGTTTCGGGATTGGTCGCCGGAATGATGAAGTCGCTGCCGTGAACGATCGGGGCGGGGACGGTCCCGCTGTACGGGAGGGTGGTCACGCCCCACACGTCCTTGTTTTCGGCGGCCTCCATCGCGGCCTGGTAAAGAGGAATATCGGCGCTGGAGCCGAGCACGAAGAGGGCGCGCCGCGCGGCAAAGTGCGCGCTGGGTGTGCCGGTGACAGTCGAGGTGATACATCCCCCGTCGTAGAGGTCCTTGAGGTACGTCACCGCCGTGATAACGGCGGTGGTATTGTACGCATACCCGTCGCCGTCCGCATTCAGCACCGCGCCGCCGTCCGGCGATACACCGCCGAAGGCGGCAGCCCAGGCCGTCAAAGTCGTAGCGTCATCGCGGAGCACGTAACCGCGCGCGCCGGTCTCGGCAGCGTCTCTGGCTTTGGCGACGGCGCAGGTCAGGGTTCTGAACGCCGCAGTCGTGGTGGGTGGGGCGGAGGAGCGCAGTGTCTCGAGCCACGTCTGGTTGTAGAACAAGACATCTACAGAGGTAGTAAGCGGGAAGCCCAGGCGCTGGCTCTCGAAGGCCGGGTGGACGCCCTGCGCCAGGAGCGCCGGGAAAAAGTCGGCGCGGTCAGCCAGGGAAAGTCCCCACGTTGCATCGTCGATGTAGGCGGTCAAGTCTGTCAGCCCATTCGCCAGCGCGTAGGTTGCCTGCTCATGCGGGTCTGCAACTGCCAGACCGGGCAGTTCGCCCGCGATAGTGGCAGCGGTCATCTTGTCGGAGAGCGCATCACCCTGGCTCTTGCCCACCACGGTGATGCCACACGGGTTGGCGGTGTTGAAAGCATTGAGCATGGCTTGGAGGTCAGCTTCACGCGCGCTGCTGTAAGGATGCCACCACGTCAGCGTCTGCCCGCGCGGATCGATGCCCGCCAGCGGACCGGAGGTCGCCGGGCTGCACAGGTCGGTTCGGAGAGGGAGGCGAACTTCGGTCAGTGCGATCTTTTGCAGGTTGTTGGCGTCGAAGTGCAGACGGCTCAAGGTGTCCCGGATGTCGTCGCCCTGTAGAATCCGGTCGAAGGCTTTGGCGACGGCTTCGCGCACCGCCGGGTAAGAGACGAGTTGCGGTTCGTGGACGCCGTAAGAAAGCAGCTCGAACGCCTGCCCCCATTGCGGCATCAGCGCCTTCACATCCAACGCCGCGACGAGATCAGAACGGACGGGCAATTCCTCCGTGGCGCGAATCCAGCCAGCCTGCTGTTCCGGCTCGGCGAACCATTTGAGGAAGGCCCACGCGGCGAGTTGCGTTTCGGGATTGGTCGCGGGAATCATCAAGTCACTGCCAGAGATAAGCGGCGCCGGTTTCGCATCAGTGCGCGGGATCGCCATCAATCTCCATTCGTCGTCATTCTCAGCCGCAGCCATAGCAAGCTTGTAGGCAGGGATGTCGGCGCTGGAACTTTGGACGAAGAGCGCGCGGCGGGCGGCGAATTGTGCGGCAGGGGACTCTGCGCCGGGGGAGTCGGCGGCGCAGCCTTCGTCGTAGAGTTCCTTGAGAAAGGTCACGGTGTCGATGACGGCTTTGTGGTTGTAGGAGTAGCCAGTACGATCATTGTTGAGAATCGCGCCGCCGGTAGCAGCGGTCCAGGCGGCTACAGCAGAGGCGACATCGTGCAGTACGTAACCATCTGCATCCTTCACTTTTGCGGCGGCGCAGGCCATAACCTTGAACGTCGTCGTGCCGGTCGGCGGATCCGAAAAGCGGAGTTCTGCGAGCCACGTCTGATTGTAGAACACCACGTCTACGGTGCGGGTGAGTGGAAATCCAAAGCGCGGATCGTCAGCCAGTTCCAGAAACGCCCCGACGAAGTCTTCCCGATCCTCACGCGAAAGGCCCCAGGTCTCGTCGGCGATGTAGACGTTCAAATCAGCGAGGCCGTTGGCGAGGGTGTAAAAAGCTTTGTCGTTTTGATCGCCAACAACCAGCCCAGGCACCTCGCCTGTAGCAAGCGCCACACGCATCTTTTCACGCAACGCAGCGCCCTGATTCTCGGCGACCACAGTGATGCCGCACCCATTGGTGGCATTGAAATCGGCGACCATCGCCTGCAAGTCGGCTTCGCGCGCGCCGCTGTAAGGGTGCCACCAGATCACCGTCTGCCCGCGCGGGTCGATGCCTGTGAGCGGGCCAGAGGTTGCCAGGTTGCATGGTGCGCGTTCCACCTCTGGCAACGCATCGGGAGAGGATTCGGATGTCTTGCCAACTGCCGTCGTCTGCGGTGTGGCGTCCTTTTTCCCACCGCACGCCGCAACAATCGACAGCGCCAGCGCGATTAACACCAGTATGGCGACAAGGTTTCGCTTTTTTGTGCGCATCTCAATCTCCTCATGCCGTCAACAGGGCGCTCTACTACACAATACGCACGCTGAACATTCACCACAAAGGCACGGAGAACACGAAGAAAGCCATAAAAAACTCTGTGAACTCTGTGTCTCCGTGGTGAGATGGAAAATTGACTGTACAGTTAGTATAACACCGCTGGCCGGACTTGCCAACGTTCGTCCGTTTGTGCGACGATGAAGACCGGGCGGTCAGTCGCCAGTTGGATTTCCGCCGCCGATTTGTCGTCCAGAGCGCAGCCGTTTGGGCCGCGGAAAAGTTCATCTGGCAGCACGAGCACATCGCCGATCTCGCGCTCGCGCAATGCCACCAGGATGTCGCCCACCGTGAGCAGTCCAGCGACGGTCACAGTTTCGCCAAAGGCGTGGTTCGGCACGGCAATCACATCCGCTGCGAAGCCGGTATGAGCAGTGAAGGTCGCCGCCTTCTCGCGCAGCACCGGCGCGAACAGCGTCCCCGTCACCCACGTCTGGCGCGGTCCGCCGAGATGTGCCAGTTCCACTTGAAGCGCGTCCCACCCGTCGAGGAACAACCGCACCATACCCACGCCGTTTTCGACGAGCGCCGGAAGCAAGCCATCGTAGTCCGCCAGCGACGGAACGGAAACGCCCGCCCGCAAAAACCACTCGTCGGAGGAGTAGACGAAGCCGGCGCCAAGTTCGGTACGCAGACGGCTCTGCCAATCCAGCGCCTGCGCCAACACAGCGGCGGCCTCGGCGTCGGTGTAGGGGCGCATGGCGGGGTTGTGCCAGCGCGTCAGGCCGACGGGCGCCACGGTCACATCGGCGACGGCGGGATAGAGCGCGGCGAGGTCCGCAATCGTGCGGTCGAGGTGCGCGCCGTCGTTGCGACCCGGCGCGAGCACGGCCTGCGTGTGGATTTCGATGTCCATACCGGCCAGGCGCGTCAGGTGTTCCATAATCTGCCCGGCGCGGGGGTTGCGCATCAGTCCAACGCGCACGTCCGGCTCGGTGGCGTGGACGGAGACGTAGAGCGGGCTGAGGTGCTGTTCCTCGATGCGCGCCCAATCGCTTTCGTCCAGGTTGGTGAGGGTGATGTAGTTGCCGTGGAGGAACGAGAGGCGGTAGTCGTCATCCTT
>DAOUAY010000509.1:0-12573 GCA_034432995.1 Anaerolineae bacterium
TTAACTGCATTTTGATAAAATTGATATTGCTAACCGGAAAATCAATTTCATTCAAGATAAAAATAAAGATTTCTCTGTGTTCTCCGTGTCTCTGTGGTGAATTTTCCTTTTTGCAGTAGGGTCAGTCATAGCTCCTCCCTACATTCGATACTCTTTTTTTGTTGTTCCCCTGTATCTTTATTGTACTTGCACTGTCAAAGCTGTCCAGTACGAACCCAAAATCTGCATCTACTGAGCCTATTTCTTCCGCGCGCCTTCAAGAAACTGAGTCGTGAACGCCTCGCTCGCCTTTACCGGCCCGGCGAGCGCGCCGTATTCGAGCAGCGAGTCGATGAGTCTTTGCCACTGTTCTTCGGTCTGCCAGCCGATGCCGAATTCATCCGTGAGCGGTGTGCGCGCGTCGGCCAATTCGGTCTCCAGCATGAAGCGCATGTGTGCGGGATCGGTCTCCGGCCCGGTGTACTTGAGGACGATGTCCACGGCTTCATCCACGTGATCTTCGGCGTAGGCGATGCCGCGCAGCGCGGCGCGCAGGAAACGTTCGATGCGCTCCGGGTCTTGCGCGATTTTGTCCGGCGTGGTCACGTAGGTCAGCCCCAGGGTGGGGATGCCGTAATTGGCGGCCTCCCATTGCGTTAGCTCGTAGCCCCAGCTTTGCAGCAGATACGGCTCGTTGGAGTTGAAAACCGGGTACACGTCTACCAGCCCCTCGGTTAGCACACGCGGGTCGAAGCCGACATTGATGAGTTCGACGGTGTTCTCGTCCAATCCTGCCACATCGAGCAAAGCCAACAAATCGGGCGGCGGCGTGCCCTTGAAGCCGACTTTGTGTCCGGCCCAGTCCTGCGGCGTCTGCAAGCTACTGTCCTTCAACGCGACGAATGCCTGTTGCCCGCGCTGCCCGATGAGGGCGATGGAGACGAGCGGCAGGCCGGGATCGGCGCGGCGCTTGAGCAGCACGGCGGCGTCCTGCGTGGTCACGTCCACCGTCCCGGCGACGAGCAGTTGCAAGTGCTCGCCCTTGCCGGCCGTGTGGCGGATGTCCACCGTCAGCGACTCCTCGGCGAAGAAGCCCTTTTCTTGCGCCACGTAAACGCCCACGAACGGCAGATTTGCCTGGGGCCGAAAGCCGGCCATAAACACCAGCGTTTTCGCTTCGGGCGTCGCCTTTGGCGCGCACCCTGTCGCCAGCAACACAACCAACATCCACACAACAAAAATGCGTTTCATATATCCTCCACAGAAAATAAACCTCGAATCTGCACGAATCAACACGAATTCTGATTTCTATTCGTGAAAATACTGTACTAGGCAGTAACATGTTGCGATTTTGGTACACGGATCAACACGGAAAACACGGATTTCTTTCCCTAAAAATCCGTAGAATCCGTGAAATCCGTGTACAATTCTTGGATTCGTGATTGCAAGATCAGCTTGATTACTACAAAATCTGCTAAATCTGCGTGCAACCTATGGTTGCCCGTCTGCTGACAAATAGACATCGCGACGCCAGAAGATGACGCGCTTTTCCAGCGCAATGACCAGCAGGTACAACCCGATGCTCATCACGGCGGAGCAGAAGACGGCGGCGAAGAGCACCGGCAAGTTCAGATTGGCGTAGGCCAGCCACATCGCGCGACCCAGGCCCGCCGACGCGCCGGCCCACTCGGCGACGACGGCCCCGGTCACGGCGAGCGGCGCGACGACTTTGAGCGCGGCGAACAGATACGGCAGCGCCGAAGGCCACCGCGCGTGGCGGAACACTTCCCACCGCCTGGCGTGCAGCGAGTGGAAGAGCGCCAGCGCCGCGTCATCCACGGCGTGCAATCCGCTGTGGACGTTGATCAGCACCGGAAAGAAGGTGAGCAGCGCGGTGACGATCACTTTGGGCAGCGGGCCGAAGCCGAGCCAGATCGTGAGCAGCGGCGCAATGGCGACCATCGGCGTGGCCTTGACGAGGATTGCCAGCGCCAGCACGCCGCGTTCGAGCTGCACCAGAAACGTGATGAGCGCCGCCGCCGCAATCCCGACGATCAGCCCCAACAGCAGTCCGCCAAGCGCTTCACCGAGCGTGACCAACGCCGCGTCGAGCAGATAGCCGGCGTTGTGCCACAGCCGTCCCGCAATCACCGACGGCGCCGGCAGAATGTAAACCGGCGTCCGGTTGACTCGCACCGCAACCTCCCACGCCAGCAGCGCCCCCCCGACGATCCCGGCAGCAGAAATCACATCCCGCTTGATGTTGGATGTAGATCCGTTATGCACTTTTGCGTTCCTTCCTGGGAAAAAGTTACCTTTGCTAACGCTTGCGCGGGATCATAATCCCGCGCTTTTGGGGCAACGGCGGATTATGATCCGCCGCAAGCGTTTATCGAGAACGTTGTAGAAAAAATCTATTAAAATCCGTTGACACTTTCCCCTCACGCAACACACCCCGCATGTGGCGGATAACGGCGGCGGTTTCCGGCGCGGTCTCGTCGCGGGGACGGGGCTGCGCGATGTCCACGGTTGCCAGGATGCGTCCGGGGCGCGCGCTCAGCACGACGACGCGGTCGGCCAGGCGGGCGGCTTCGGCGATGTTGTGCGTCACCCAGAGCGCCGTCGGGCGGAAGGTCTGCCAGAGGCGCAGCACTTCGTCGGCCAGCGTCTCGCGGGTCAGCTCGTCCAGCGCGGCAAACGGCTCGTCCATGAGCCAGAGCTGCGCGCCGGTCGCCAACGCGCGGGCGAGGGCGACGCGCTGCTGCATCCCGCCGGAGAGCGTGCCAGGGTATGCCTGCGCGAAGTCAGCCAGCCCAACGGTGCGCAGCAAGTCCGTGGGATCGAGTTCGGCGTGTTGCCCGTTTTGATTACTCGCTGTTCTGTTGACGCGTTGCGGCAGGCGGACGTTGTCCAACACCGTCTGCCAGGGGAGCAGGGCCGGATTCTGGGCCATCCACGCGATGTGCTTGGCTTTGCGCGCTGCGGCGGGTGGGGCGTCGTCCAGGCGAATGTCGCCCGCTGTCGGCGGCATCTGGTCAGCGATGAGCCGCAACAGTGTAGACTTGCCGCAGCCGCTCGGCCCGATCAGGCAGACAAATTCGCCTGTCGCCACGTCCAGGGTGATGGGGGTAAGCGCGACGAGGGGCGCTTGCCGTCCGTCGAAGGTCTTGGCGACGCCGCGCAGCGCGATGTTCATAGCTGTTCCCGGTGGGCGATCATCTTCGCCGGTGGGATGCGGAAGGCTTTCCACGCCGCCGAGGGGACGTCGCCGGACTGCACGGGCGCGCCGAGGTAGCGGGCGTTGATCCGCGCGCGTAACCCTTCGATGCCGCCGGGGATGCTTTCGGGGACGAGCATGTGCGCCTGCCCGCGCACCAAAATGCGGCGCAGCGGCGGCCATGGTTCGTCGATGGTGAGCGCCACCGCTGGGTTCTGCGTGACGAAGTCCGCCCACGCCGAACCGGGCCACGCGGCGACGAGAAACGTCGCGTCGCGCCACTCGTACCACACGGGGACGACGTGCGGCGAGCCGTCCGGGCGGATGCAGGCGAGTCGCGCGGCCCACGGGCCGTCGAGAAACGCGCGCAGTTCGGCTTCGGGCATGGGGATGCTCGGCCCGTGGGGATGCGGTTGCGCCGCGCCGTAGGGCGTGTAGCTGAGCGCGCCGAGGCGATAGGAGAGCCGCGCGGCCATTTCGCGCAGGCCAGACAACAGCGCGGCTTCGCGGATTTCATCCCAACGGAAAGACGGGATGCTCACCAGTAGCGCCGCCTCTGGGCGTTGGCCGTCGGGACAGACCGGCACGGTCAGCGTGACGGCGTCATCGTTGGCAGAGCGGGCCATGGTTTGGCGGCGCGTCTGTTGGAGCGCGCTGTGCAACGTTGCGGTAGGCTCTCTCATCGCGCGTTCCAGACCGGACGGCGTGAGACCCGCCAGGAGCGTCAATCCCGCCGGATGCGCCACAGCCGGTATCCGTTGGCCGACGGGAATGGCGCAGCGCACGGTTTGCGTGGATGGCGCTTCGGCCAGGATGAGCACGACGCTGTTAGCGTCAGTATCCGCGAGCGTTGCCAGGGCGAGCGTCTCGGCGGGGGGATGGCGCATTGTCTCCTCGTAGAAGGCGTTGACGAGCGCGTTGATCCCCGTGGGATGCGCCTGTCCGAGCGCCTGCGCGCGCGGTCCGACGCGATAGGGCTGTCGCGCGCCTGCCTGCACGATGTAGCCTTGCGACTTCAGCGTGTTGAGCAGTGCGTGAAGGGCGCTGTGCGGAATATCCAGGGTTTCGGCCAACTGTCCGGCGGTCAACCCGCCTGGTTCGGCGGCCAGCGATTCCAGGATGTGCAGCGTGCGTATCGACGCTGGAACGTGACGATGGTAATCCATAAGTATTCTCCAATAGGGTGGATATAAGTCCAGTATAGCGGATATGTTTAGCGTGTCAACTCACATTTTTGCTTTAAGCGGATTGCCAAATCAGCGTCTGCAAACGGTAAGCGGAGGTAAGCGGGGAACTGGCGTTCCCCTCGAAGCGGGAGGATAGGAGCGTGAAGACGAGGGGGCGCGGTCAGGAGACCGGCCACAGCGCAGCGCGCGCTTCCAGCCCCGCAGGGGCTTTGCTCTTTTGGCCCTGGGCCATAACGCAGCTTGACGATTTTCTGAAAGCATGTATAATCCCAACTGTCGATGCGGGGTGGAGCAGTGGCAGCTCGTTGGGCTCATAACCCAAAGGTCGGTGGTTCGAATCCACCCCCCGCTACTCTTTTTGTGGCGAGGTAGCTCAATGGCAGAGCAGGGGACTCATAAGCCCTTGGTTGTGTGTTCGAATCACATCCTCGCCATTGACAATTCAACCAGTTCAGGAAACGTTATGGTCAATCACAGTGGTATCAATCGAGTGCGTCGCGCCCGTACAAGTGCGGAGCCAGTTTGTCTGGGTCGGCGTTTTTCGATTTAGGTTCCTGACCGTCAACAAGAATGTTTTCACAAGCCAGTCCCAAGACAAGGGGGCTGGCTTTTTTGTGTTTTGAGAGTGATGGGTAATGAGTAAAGAGAAATGAGTAAAGGGAAAGGAGTAAAGAGGAGTGCCCTTCATTGCCCATTACTCATTACCCATTACTAAACAAAGGAGATGCGATTATGAAAACTGTAGAATGTCCCGAATGCGCAGCCGAGTTGGAATTGGAAGAAGGTATCGAGGAAGGCGAAATCGTCGTGTGCCCGGATTGCGGCGTGGAGCTTGAGGTCGTCGGCGTGGACCCGCTCGAAGTGGAATTGGCGCCGGAAGTGGAAGAGGACTGGGGGGAGTAGTCCGAAGTCGTTAGTCAAATAGTCCTTAGTCGTGTAGTCTTTGGTTTAAAGTCGGATAAGGGATGCCGACCTTAGACTCAAGATTTCTCGACTGCCGGACTACTTGACTACCAGACTATGCGACTATTGGACAACATGAAGATTGCTGTTTTCTATTCCCGCAAACGGGTGGAAGAGAAGTTGATCACGGCGGCGCTGGATGCGCGGGGCGTGGCATGGGATCGCATCGATCCGCGCGAGGTGCACTTCGAGGTGGGCGCGCCGGGGCCGGGCGACTACGATGTGGCGCTCATCCGCTGCCTGAGCCACACAGAGGCGTACTACGTCACGCGCTGGCTGGAAGGCGCGGGCATCCCCTGCGTCAGTCCGCACAAGACGGTGGCGACCTGCGGTGACAAGTATCTCACGAGTGCGGCGCTGGTCGAGGCGGGGATTCCCTCGCCGCGCACGCTGATGGCGCTTTCGCCGGAGGCGGCGCTGGAAGCAATCGAGACGCTCGGCTATCCGGTGGTGCTCAAGCCGTTGTTCGGCTCGTGGGGACGGCTGCTGGCGCGGGTCAACGATCGCGACGCCGCCGAGGCGCTGTTGGAGCACAAGGCCACGCTCGGCGGCTACCAGCACAACGTCGTCTACATCCAGGAATACATCGAGAAGCCGGGCCGCGACATCCGCACGATGGTGGTGGGCGATGAGGTGATTTACGCGATCTACCGCCAATCCGAGCACTGGATTACGAACACTGCGCGCGGCGGCGCGCCCGTCGTCTGCCCGCTGACCGACGAAATCGTTCACTGGTCGCGCGAAGCGACGAAGGCCGTGGGCGGCGGCGTGGTCTCGGTGGATCTGTTCGAGACGCTGGATGGGCGCATCCTCGTCAATGAGGTGAACCACGCCCCGGAATTCCACGGCGCGAGCGAGGTGGTGGACGTGGATATTGCGGGGAAGATGGTGGAGTATGTGTTGCAGGTAGGGAGTAAGGAGTAAGGAGTAAGGAGTAAGGAGTAAGGAGTAAGGAGTAAGGAGTAGGGAGTAGGGAGTAGGGAGTAAGGAGAGAGAAGGCGTCTCCGCCAGCGCATCCCATACTCCATACTCCATACTCCATACTCCATACTCCATACTCCATACTCCATACTCCATACTTCATACTTCATACTCCTCTCAATAACGAGGGGGTGAGTATGGTAAAAGCTGCAATCGTTGGCGCGTCCGGGTATGCCGGGGGGGAGTTGTTGAGGTTGTTGTTGTTTCATCCGCACGTGGAGGTGACGCAGATCACGTCGGAGACGTATGCGGGGGAGTTCGCGCATTTCGTGCATCCGAATTTGCGCGGGCGCACGCAGCTCAAGTTCAGCCGGTCGGCGGATTTGAAGCCGTGCGATGTGCTGTTCCTGGGGTTGCCGCACAGTACGGCGTGGAATCGAATCGACGAGTTCGCGGGGATGGCGGAGCGCATCGTGGACCTTTCGGGCGACTTCCGCCTGCGCAATCCGGAGGATTATGAGAAGTGGTACGAGCACAAGCATCCGCATCCAGAATGGCTGTCGCGTTTTGTCTACGGGTTGCCGGAACTTCATCGCGGGGAGATGGCGGGCGCGAAGTACGTCAGCGGGGTGGGGTGCAATGCCACGGTGACGATCCTGGCGCTCGCGCCGCTCTACAAGCGCGGTCTGGTGCGGGAGACGGTCGTCGAGGTGAAGGTGGGATCGTCGGAGGGCGGCAACAAGGGCAATCCCGGCTCGCATCACCCGGAGCGGTCGGGCGTGGTGCGGACGTATTCACCGTTCGGGCATCGCCACATCGCGGAGATGATCCAGGAACTCAAACTTGATCCCGCCGATCCGCACTTCCACTTCACCGTGACCTCGGTGGACATCGTGCGCGGCGCGCTGGCGACGTGTCACTGTCTGCTCACGGACGAGGCGAAGAAGTTGGCCGAGCGCGACCTGTGGAAGTTCTACCGCGAGGACTACGGCGACGAACCCTTCGTGCGGTTGGTGCGCGCCAGCCGGGGGATTCACCGCTTCCCGGAGCCGAAGCTGCTCTCCGGTTCGAATTACTGCGATGTGGGCTTCGTGCTGGATGAGCCGGGCGGGCGGGCGATTGTCGTCTCTGCCATTGATAATCTGATGAAAGGCGCAGCCGGCAGCGCAGCGCAGTGCATGAACGTGATGTACGGCTGGCCGGAGACGACGGGCCTGGAATTTCCGGGGTTGCATCCGGTTTAGTCTCAGAGTTACGTAGTCGGGTAGTCGTATAGTCGAGTCGTTGCATAGTCCGAAGTCAGGATGCAAGATGCAGGATGCAAGACTCAGGACTAACGACTACACGACTATTGGACTAACGACTGAGGAACTATGAACATCGAAGGCCCATTGCTGGGACAAGGAGCGGTGTGCGAGACGATTTTACGCGCGCTGCCGGAGTGGTTTGGGATCGAAGAGGCGACGGCGCAGTACGTCCGGGACGTGGACGGCTTGCCGACGTTCGTGGCGTTCGAGGATGGGCGCGCGGTGGGCTTTATGACGGTGAAGCAACACTTTCCGCAATCCGCCGAGTTGTACGTCCTCGGCGTGCTGCCGGAGATGCACAATTGTGGAATCGGGCGGGCGCTGCTGGCGCGCGTGGAAGCGTATCTATGCGAGCAGGGTGTGGAGTACCTGCAAGTCAAGACGCTCAGCGCGTCGCATCCCGATCCAGGCTACGCCAAGACGCGCGCCTTCTACGAAGCGATGGGCTTCAAGCCGTTGGAAGAGTTCAAGACGTTTTGGGATGAAGCGAATCCCTGTCTGTTGATGGTGAAAGTGGTAGACGGTAATGAGTAACCGGTAACTGGTAACGGGGTATCGGTTGCCGATTCCCCAATTACCAGTTACCGATTACCAATCACTGACTTCGAGGAGGAAGCATGTTAGTCATCAAAGCTGGTGGTGGCGAGGGACTGGATACGGAGGCGGTGATCGCCGACGTTGCGGAATTGGTCAAGCATGGACAGCGGGTCGTGCTGGTGCATGGTGGGTCGCACGAGACGAACGTGATTTCGGAGCAGTTGGGGCATCCGCCGCGCTTCGTTACGTCGGTGTCGGGCCATAGCAGCCGCTACACGGACCGCGACACGCTGGAGATTTTCGTGATGGTGACGGCGGGCAAGATCAACAAGCTGATCGTCGAGCGGTTGCAGCAGTTGGGCGTCGATGCGGTGGGGCTGTCGGGCATCGATGGGCGGCTGCTGGAAGGGACGCGCAAGGATCACCTGCGCATCGTCGAGGACGGCAAGCGCAAAATCTTGCGCGGCGAGTACAGCGGCGTGATCGAGAAGGTCAATGTGGGGTTGCTGATGTTGCTGCTGGACGCCGGCTACACGCCCGTCATCGCGCCGAACGCGATCAGCTACGAGGGCGACGCGCTCAATGTGGACGGCGACCGGGCGGCGGCGGCGGTTGCGGCGGCGCTCAAGGCCGAGACGCTGCTCATCCTCACCAACGTCCCCGGCGTGCTGCGGGATGTGAAGGACGAAAGCAGTCTCATCACCCACATCCCGCAAAACCAGGCCGAGGACGTGCTGGATCGTTACGCCGAAGGCCGGATGAAGCGTAAGGTCTTGGGCGCGGCGGAGGCGCTGCGC
The DNA here is from genome assembly GCA_034432995.1 of Anaerolineae bacterium. GTDB lineage: Bacteria > Chloroflexota > Anaerolineae > B4-G1 > SLSP01 > DSWT01. The sequence continues at coordinate 8,909 of DAOUAY010000509.1, forward strand.
GACGGTGTGCAGCAAGTCATCATCGCCGACGGTCGCGCCACCCAGCCGGTCAGCAAGGCGCTGGCGGGGCAAGGCACGGTAATCAAATAGCGAATTGCGAATTACGAATTACGAATTACGAATTACGAATTGCGAATTGCGAATTGCGAATTACGGAACTGGCTACAGGCGCGAGGAGAAGGGAAATGAGTGAGATGGTGAGCCGGAATCAGGTGATGGCCTGGGAAGAGAAGTACGAGAGCGGGGTGTACAACAAGCAGCCGATCGTGCTGGTGCGCGGCGCGGGCGCGCGCGTGTGGGACATCGACGGCACGGAGTACATCGACTGTGTGGGCGGGCACGGCGCGGCGAATCTAGGTCACGCGCATCCCGCCGTCGTCGCGGCGGTGACGGCGCAGGCGCAGCGGATGTTTCTGTCGCCCAACGGGTTCTACAACGATATGCGCGCGCAGTTGTTGAAGGAGCTGGTGCGCATCGCGCCGCCGGGGATTGAGCGGGCGTTCCTGTGCAGTTCGGGGACGGAGGCGGTGGAGGCGGCGCTCAAGTTCGCGCGGTTGGCGACGAAGCGCACGAAGATCATCTCGACGATGCGCGCGTTCCACGGGCGGACCATGGGCGCGCTTTCGACGACGTGGAACAAGGAGTACCGCGAGCCGTTCGAGCCGCTGATCCCCGACGTGACGTTCGTTCCCTACGGCAAACTCGACCGGTTGGACAAGGCGATGGACGACCAGACCGCCGCCGTGATCCTCGAAGCGGTGCAAGGCGAGGGGGGCGTCAATCCGGGGGACGGCGAGTATTTGCGCGGCGCGCAGGCGTTGTGCCGCGAGCGGGGCGCGCTGTTCATCGCCGACGAGGTGCAGACAGGCTTCGGACGCACGGGTAAGCTGTTCGCCTGCGAGCACTACGACCTGCAGCCCGATTTGATGGCGGTCGCCAAGAGCATCGCCGGCGGCCTGCCGATGGGGGCGTGCCTCATTGGCGAGCGCGTCGGCGAGATGCCCAAGAAGTCGCACGGCAACACGTTCGGCGGGAATCCGCTGGTGTGCGCGGCGGCGCTGGCGACGATCCACGCGCTGGAAACCGAACAGTTGCCGGAACGGGCGGCCCGGCTCGGCGCGCGGCTGATGGAGGGCTTCCGCGCCATAGATTCTCCGGTCATCCGCGAGGTGCGCGGCTTGGGGTTGATGGTGGGCATCGAGTTGAAGACGCAGTCTGGTCCATACCTGGGCGCGCTGGCGGAGCGGGGCGTGCTGGCGCTCCCGGCGGGCGGCACGGTGATGCGCTTCCTGCCGCCGCTGGTGATCTCGGAGGCGGATATCGAGACGGTGATCGAGAAGGTGGCGCTTGTTTTGTCAACGGATTGAACGGATTTTAACGGATTTTTTGTCAGCAGACGGGCAACGTAGTTGCACGCAGATTGAGCAGATTTTGAAGATCCATACCACAAATCTTCACGAATGTACACTAATTTGGATTTCTATTCGTGAAGATTGGTGAAGATTCGCGGTTTGATTTATGGGGGGCTTGCCGGGGATGACGGCATCTACCAATCTGACAGAGAATGGAGGGAAATGATGGCCAAGAAACAGCAAAAGGCGTGGGTTTATAGTCCGGGCAAAGCGCAACCTGGCAAAGTCTCGGAATCATTCAAAGCTGAGGTTACGCGCAAAGCGCAAGAACTTGTCGAAACGGTGCTAAAGCCGCACTATGTGCAGCCTGCGCCGGAGAATCCGCAGTTCAATTACATCGTTGATATTTATACCCGCTGGTACCGTCACTTCTTCTACTTTTGCGCCAAATACTGCGTTGCCGGACCGAATGCAATCGAACCATATTTTGAAAGTATATTCGCTCGGCTCGATTACGTTGGGGACAACCGGTTCAACCTCAGCTTTCAGCGACATACCGGACAATGGATGACGATTTACACCGATTTATCATTGGATGAGTGTTTGGCTGCGGTCAAGGATGATCCGTGGTTCCTAGCCGGCTGAACAGAGCGGAAAGCCTTCTCCAACAAACCGCCCAACTCAACCGCGAACACGCGGCGACGGCGCGGGAGGAGCGGCGCGCGTTCAACGTCTTTTCGATGTTGCGCGCGGAGGACGACGAGGTCAACCTGCACTCGCGCTTCCTCTTCGAGGTGCTCAATCCGCAGGGGACGCACGGGATGGGGACGGCGTTCCTGGAACGCTTCCTGGCGCAGGCCGGGCTGGAGACGTTCGATGTGACGACGGCGACGGTGCAGCGCGAGTATCAGAGCATGGACATTTTCATCGCCAATGCATCGCGGCAGGCCGTTATCCTGGAGAACAAGATTTTCGCATCGGACCAGCCAAAGCAGTTGCAGCGATATTACAAAGCTGTGCGTAAAGAAGGTTACAGGGATGTGACCGTACTCTACCTTACGCTTTACGGCGATGCACCGGATGAGGAAAGTGCGGGCAACCTGGACGAAGAAATCGTCACGTTATCGTACCAGAGCAATGTGCGGGATTGGCTGGCAGAATGTATCGCAGTCGCATCGCCGTATCCCACGATCCGCGAGACGTTGGTGCAATATCAACGGTTGATTGAAGGATTGACCGGGCAGGCAGGAGGACGATTATTGATGGACGTAAAAGCATTGCTAAAAGACGAAGAAAGCCTGGTAGCGGCAATCAATATCGGACAGGCGCTCACGGAAGTGAAGATCGACGTGCAATTCGCGTTCTGGTCGCAGCTTGAAAAGCGGCTGATCCAGGCCGGATATGAAATCCTTGAATATTGGAAATACTCATTGCCCGGTATGCAGACTTTCTATAAGAAAAAGGGTTTTGATCGCGGGTTGATGTTCCGTCTGCCGGAACTGGCGGGCCAAGAAGTTCTGGCAGGATATGTCGGCGCTTATCCCCGTGTCTATTATGGATTTATGACTTTGGAGGAGGGATCTCCTGCCGAAGTGGCCCGCGAACTGCGGTTCGCGCCGTTGACAGCGATTCTCAAGACTCTGGATGTGGGATGGAGTGTCAGTAACTGGATGGTGGGTTGGCGTCCGACGCGGCGCAAATTCGACTTCCACGCCTTCAATACTCCCGACACCCTCGCCCTCATCGACTCAGCCAAACGCGACGCCTACTTGGACGAACTGGTGGAAGAAGTCACCGCCGCGATTGAGCAGTTCTACGCGGCGTGCGAGAAGGATCCGCGCCTGCAGGATGCAATGGCCTGGCCCTAAAGAGGCCAGGCCAAAAGAGCGAAGCCCCTTTCAGGGGCTGGGGATTTGCAGCCCGTAGGGCTTTGTGTTTTCAGCGCAGCGGCTTCAGCCCGGCGCAATGGCCTGGCCTAAAGAGGCCAGGCCAAAAGAGCGAAGCCCCTTTCAGGGGCTGGGGATTTGTAGCCCGAAGGGCTTTGTGCTTTCAGCGCGGCGGCTTCAGCCCGGCGCAATGGCCTGGCCCTCAAGAGGCCAGGCCAAAAGAGCGAAGCCCCTTTCAGGGGCTGGGGATTTGCAGCCCGAAGGGCTTTGTGCTTTCAGCGCAGCGGCTTCAGCCCGGCGCAATGGCCTGGTCCTAAAGAGGCCAGGCCAAAAGAGCGAAGCCCCTTTTAGGGGCTGGGGATTTGTAGCCCGAAGGGCTTTGTGCTTTCAGCGCAGCGGCTTCAGCCCGGCGCAATGGCCTGGCCCT
>DAOUAY010000510.1:0-15715 GCA_034432995.1 Anaerolineae bacterium
CTATAAAAATAGGTGCTACCCTTAGCCCCACAACACCAGTGTATCGAGGTCAATGCGTGGACGACAAACAACAGCGCGCGAACCAGGCGCTTCACGAAGTGGATTTGGAACCCGTTGGCCGCCGGGCGCTCATTGAGCCGGGGCTGACGCTGCTCGCCGCGGCGCGCCGCGCCGGCGTGGAGATCGTCGCCGTGTGCGGCGGCGTGGGGGCGTGCGCCAAGTGCCGCGTGCGACGGGTGGATGGCGCACTGACGCCGCCCACCGCGGTCGAACGGCGCGCGTTCACCGAGTTGGAGTTGGCGCAGGGCTACCGTTTGGCCTGCCAGGTCCGGCCTTTGACTGATGTGAAGATCGACATCCCTCCGGCCTCGTTGAGCACGCCGCAGCGGTTGCAGGTCGAGGGCCAGGAAAGCGAGATCGCCGTCGATCCCGTGACGCAGCCAGTGGACGTCACCGTCGTCCCGGCGACGCTGCACGATTTGCGCGCCGACACCGTCCGCCTGACCGACGCGCTCGCCGCACAAGACATCCCGCGCCCCTTCTTCGCCCAACCCGTGCTGCGCGATCTCTCCGCGAAGCTGCGCGAACAGAACTGGGCCGTGCGTCTGGCGCTGCGGCGACGCAACCAGCGCGGCGAAGTGGTAGGCGTGCTCCACCCGGAGCAAGCGTTGCTGGGCCTGGCGGTGGACATCGGCACGACGAAGATGGCGGCCTACTTGCTCGATCTGGCGAGCGGCCACACGTTGGCCAAGGCGGGGCTGATGAATCCGCAGATTGCCTATGGCGAGGACGTGGTCAGCCGCATCGCCTACGCCAACTGGCATCCCGATGGCCGCCACCTGCTGCAAGCGCGGCTGCTGGAGAGCCTGAACGCCCTGATCGATCTACTGTGCCAGGAGGTCGGCGTCACTCACGAACAAATTGTCGAGGCGGTGGTGGTGGGCAACACGGCCATTCACCACTTCTTCGCCGGGCTGCCGGTGCGCCAGTTGGGCGAATCGCCCTACATCGCCGCCGTCACCGAGCCGCTGGACATCTGCGCGTGTCACCTGGGGCTGAAGCTGGCCTCCGGCGCGCAGGTGTACCTGCCGCCGAATATCGCCGGGTACGTTGGCGCGGATCACGTGGCGATGCTGTTGGCGACGGATGCCTGGCGCGCGCCAAAGCCGACCGTCGCGCTGGACATCGGCACCAACACGGAGATCAGCCTGGCGGTGGACGGCCAACTGTTCAGTTGCTCCTGCGCTTCCGGTCCGGCCTTCGAGGGCGCGCACATCCACGCGGGGATGCGCGCGGCGCCCGGCGCGGTGGAGTACGTGCAAATCCGCGACGACGACGTGCGCCTGCAAACCATCGGCGGCAAACCGCCGGTGGGGCTGTGCGGCTCTGGTATCCTGGACGCGGTGGCGGAGTTGCGCACCGCCGAGATCATCAACCGCGCCGGGCGTTTTCAGATGGATCACCCGCGCATTGTGCCGTGGAATGGCGGCGGCGCGTTCTTGCTCGCCCCCGCAGCAGAAACGGGCAACGGTCACGACTTGCTCGTCACCCGCCGGGACGTGAACGAGATTCAGTTGGCGAAAGGCGCGATCCGCGCCGGGGTGGAGGTGCTGCTGTTGGAGGCCGGTCTCACGGCGCAGGACATCGACACGTTCATCGTCGCCGGCGCGTTCGGCACGTACCTCGACCTGGAAAGCGCCATCCATATTGGGATGTTCCCGCCCTTGCCGTTGGGCCGCTTCCAGCAGGTGGGGAATGCTGCTGGAACCGGCGCGCGGCAGATGCTCATCTCCGCCGCCCAGCGTCGCCAGGCCGCGCACATCGGCGAGCGCGTCCGCTACGTCGAACTGACCGTCCACCCAGAATTTACGACGGTGTATATGGACGCGATGTACTTGTAAAATGGTGAATGGTGAATGGTGAATGGTGAATGGCAGATGGCAAATGGCAGATGGCAGGTGATTTCGGATGGATGATGCGCAGAATTATGAAACGTGGATGAAGAATGTGCCGCAGGCTATCACAAGTGAAGATCTGTGGAGATTTTTTGGGTATCGGAAAGCATTATTCCTGTTTGACCTGTGTTGGGCAGATTGTGAACATCTGCTCAACCATCCACTGGGAAAGCCCATCGCACAACAGCTCATTCGCAGCACAGGTTCTATCTCCGCCAACATTGAAGAAGGCTATGGACGTGGTTATGGCAAAGATAGGGCATATTTTCTTAAAATCGCGTTGGGGTCAGCCCGTGAGAGCAAGGGTTGGTATTATCGAGGCCAAAGACTTTTGTCTTCACCAATAGTTGAACAACGTTTAGAATTACTTGGTGAAGTGCTAGCACTACTGGTAACCGAAATTAACCGTATGCAAAACTATCAAAAATAATCTCTTCGCCATTCGCCATTTGCCATTTGCCATTCGCCATTTGCCATTTGCCATTTGCCATTTATTAGGAGGTGCGCTTATGTCGATTCATCCTTTGGCCGGGAAGCCGGCGCCGCGTGAGATGTTGGCCAACATCCCGCGTCTGGTGACGGGGTATTATGTGTATCAACCGGATGTGAATGAGGCGGCGCAGCGTGTCGCGTTCGGTACGTCCGGGCATCGCGGGTCGTCGCTGGCGTGCAGCTTCAACGAGGCGCACATTCTGGCGACGTCCCAGGCGATTTGCGAGTTGCGGGCGGCGCAGGGCGTCAATGGGCCGCTGTATATCGGCATGGACACGCACGCGCTCTCCGAACCCGCGCTGGCGACGGCCATCGAGGTGTTCGCCGCCAACGGCGTGGAGGTCTTCTACCAGGAGGGATTGGGTTACACGCCCACGCCCGTCATCTCCCACGCGATTTTGACGCACAACCGGGGGCGCGCGACAGACCTGGCCGATGGAGACGCCGCAGACGGAGACGCCGCAGACGGCGTCGTCATTACGCCGTCGCACAACCCGCCGGAGGATGGCGGCTTCAAGTACAATCCACCTTCCGGCGGCCCCGCCGATACCACTATCACCAAACAAATTCAGGAGCGCGCCAACCAGATTCTGGCGGAGGGGCTGCGCGATGTGCGGCGGATGCCCTTCGCGCGGGCGCTCCAGGCGGAGACCACGCACGCCTACGATTACATCACGCCGTATGTGGACGATTTGCAGTCCGTGGTGGATATGGCGGCGATCGTTCGGGCCGGGTTGAAGATTGGCGTCGATCCGATGGGCGGGGCGGGCGTCGCTTTCTGGGAGCCGATTGCAGCGCGGTACGGGCTGGATTTGGAGATCGTCAATCCCGCCGTCGATCCGACGTTCGCCTTTATGCGCCTGGACTGGGACGGTAAGATTCGCATGGATTGCTCGTCACCCTACGCGATGGCTGGGCTGATCCAGCTCAAGGAACGCTTCGACATCGCCTTTGGCAACGACACGGACTTCGACCGCCACGGCATTGTCACCCGCAGCGCCGGGCTGCTCAATCCCAACCACTACCTGGCGGTGGCGATTCACTACCTTTTCCAGCGCCGTCCGGGCTGGCGCGCCGATGCGGCGGTGGGCAAGACGCTGGTTTCCAGCGCGATGATCGATCGCGTCGCGGCGCACCTGGGTCGCCGTCTGGTGGAGACGCCGGTGGGCTTCAAGTGGTTTGTGGATGGTTTGCTCACGGGGTCGTTTGGGTTCGGCGGCGAGGAAAGCGCGGGGGCGTCGTTCCTGCGGCGGGATGGCACGGTCTGGAGCACCGACAAGGATGGCTTCATCCTCGACCTGCTGGCTGCGGAGATCACTGCCGTCACCGGCAAGGACCCCGGCGAGCATTACCGCGCGTTGGAGGCGCAGTTCGGCAGTCCAGTGTACGCGCGCATCGATGCGCCCGCGAACGCCGCGCAGAAGGCGCTCTTGCAAGTGTTTGCGCCGGAGCAGGTGACGGCGCAGACGCTGGCCGGGGAACCGATCCTGGCCAAACTCACCCGTGCGCCGGGCAATGACGCGCCCATTGGCGGGTTGAAGGTCATTGCGGAAAACGGGTGGTTCGCGGCCCGTCCTTCAGGAACGGAAGACGTGTACAAGATTTACGCCGAGAGCTTCCAGGGGGCGGAACATCTGGCGCGCATCCAGGCAGAGGCGCAGGCTATGGTCGGCGCGGTTTTCGCAGCGGCGGGAGTCTAGACTAGTGTACGGGTTGGCGATTCCAGTCTAGCCAGTAGATGCCCAAATCGTCGATCAACTGCGAAAATTTTGCAAAGTCGACGGGTTTGACCAGGTAGCTGTTGGCGTGGTTCGCGTAGGCCAGTGCCAGATCTCGTTCTGCTTCGGACGTGGTCAGAATCACGACCGGGATGCTGGAGAGCATCTCGTGCGTTTTGATTTCGTGGAGCAACTGCAGGCCGCCAATCTTGGGCAGGCGCAGGTCGAGCAGGACCACCCGCGGGCGGGGGCTGTTTTGTGTGCCGGTGAACTGGCCGCGATGGAGCAGGTAGTCCAACGCGGCTTCGCCATCCAGAACGTGGACGATGCGGTTGGTGATGTGGTGATCCTGAAAACTGCGGATCACGATTTCGGCGTGCGCCGGATTATCTTCGACTAGTAGGATGGTGTTGTTTGGCTCTGTTGGCATCGTTGATCTCCTGTAAGCTGTCTTCATTTCGCGGCGGTCAGCGTGAAACAGAATGTGCTGCCGCGTCCGTTTCCTTCCGAATCGACCCAAATGCGCCCGCCATGGGTCTCGACGATGCGCCTGACGATGGCTAATCCCACACCAGTACCTTCACTGGCAGGATCGATTTTGTCGAAGAGGCCAAAGACCTTCTCGCGGTATTGCGGCGCGATGCCGATACCGTTATCGCGCACGTAGAAGACTGTCTCGGCCCCTGTCTGCTGCGCGCCGATCTCGATGCGCGGGTTGGGCGTGTTCCCCATATACTTGCAGGCATTGTCCACCAGGTTTTGTACCGCTTCCACCAGCCGCGCGCGGTCACCGTAGACGGTGGGCAGGCCGGGCATGATGTCCACGGTCACGTTGCCGGCGGTGATGCGCCCGCGCACCAGGGCCACCGCTTCGCGGGCGATGGCTTCGAAGGACTCTGTCTCCGGCGGGTTCATGCGACGCCCGATGCGCGAGAGTTCCAGCAGTTCGTCGAGTAATTGTTGCATTTTGGCGAGCGCGGCGCTGATGTGGGCAATGTCCTCCTGCGCTTGCGTCACATCACGGTTTGTCAGGTCTTGCTGCAAAAAGCCGACGAAGCCGCCGATGGTGATGAGCGGGCTTTTCAGGTCGTGGGAGACGGTGTAGGTGAAGCGCTCCAGTTCGGCGTTCTTCGCTTCCAGTTCGGCAATCAACTCTTCTCGCTCGACCTCGGCGCGTTCGCGCTCGGCGATTTCGCGCTGCAATTCAGCGGTTCGTTCCGCGATCCGTTGTTCGACATCGGCATAGGCTCTCTCTAGCGCTGTCTGCGCCTGCTTGAGTTGGCTGATGTCGTGCGAGATGCCGAAGGTGCCGATGATGTTCCCTTTCTCGTCACGCAGGGGCATCTTGGTGGTGAGGGCCCAACCGCCATGCCCATCGTGTTCTTCCAGGTTGAGGAGTGCCTCTCCCGTGCGAACGATGTGTTGCTCCTGCTCGTACCTGGCGCGCGCTTGCTCCTCGATAAAAAGGTCAAAATCGCTTTTGCCGATCTCTTCGCTTGAATCGTTGAACCCAAACTTGAGCGCGTGGGCTTTGTTGGCGCGCGTGAAGCGGCTCTCCAGATCTTTGAAGTAGATATAGTCCGGGACGTTTTCCATAAATGTATTGAGGACATACTGTTGCCGGGCCAGTTCTGCGGAACGTTCTTGCAATCGCTGGATGAGTAGAGCGCCTTGCAGGGCGCTGCTGATCTGGAGACGCAGGTCTCGATAGAAGAGTTTATCCTCCAGCCGATCTTCGAAGACAAAGAAGCCCAAGAGTTGGTTTTGAGCGTCGAGGGAGGCGGCAACCATAACCGAGGGGCGCTCTGCGCGAAAACTGTTGGGTGGCAGCAAACGGCGGGACGGAAAGCGCTGTTCGTCGGGCAGGATTTCGAGCCGTCCTTGCTCGGTATAGGCCAACACTAATCGCGCCCATTCTGGCGGAGGTTGGGGATAACGATAAGTGTCTGTCTCCTCGTACAGAGCAAGGTAGAAGCGTGGAATCCCTAGGCGCGGCAACTGGCTGGCCAACACATCCAGGATGCCGGCCACGTGAAAGGTGGTCTGCAATTCCGCTCCGAGGTCGCTCATCCTCCTGGCGAGTTGTCTTGTCCGGATGAGGCGGGCATCCTGAGCCTGGTGAGCCATCTGAGCAACCACCAGCCGGGCCTGCTGCCACAGCAGTTCTGCGTGTCGCTGTTGGGCCGGCTGAAGGCGCGCCGACAGCGTGTGTTTACGCAAGACGGAAACGATATGCGGCCAGCGATCCACATCATCACCGGTCTTTATGACCTGGCGCAGGATTTCGTACAGCGCCGACGCAAAACCCGCGTGGCTAGATGTTTCGAGATCCTGACAAAATTCATACAGCAGGGTATTCAGCCAGGCCGGGAGTTGATCACCCAGCGGCGCACCGCTGCTGGGGGTGAGTTCTTGGAGGATATCAGGCATCCGCGCCGTGATCAGCTCCTGGCATGAGCAGACAGGTGCGCTGGCAAGGATGGGTTCTTGCATCACATACAGCACTTCCTGGCGTAGACAGCCGCAAGACTCCCGGATAATACATTCCGTTGGCACCTGCAACTCTTCCGGCACATCCTTTCCGGCCATCCGCGCCAGGAGGGTTTCAAGCGCGCGCGCGCCTACCGCGTAACAGGGCTGGCGCACGGTGGTCAGCGATGGACTGGTGTAGCGCGCTTCGTCTATATCGTCAAATCCAGCGAGGGCCACTTGACCCGGCACACGTATGCCACGTGCTTCCAGAGTCTCTAACGCTCCCAATGCGATTTGATCGCTCGCGGCGACAATGGCCTCGAACGCGACGCCGCGCTGGTCGAGCAGCGTCGTGACGGCCTGGGCGCCCGACTGCACGTTGAATTGGCCACTCACGATCAAGGCGGGGTCAATGGGGATGCCATGGGCAGCCAAGGCGACAGTATATCCCTGGAAGCGTTCTTCCGCCTCCGGATGACCTTCCGGGCCGTGAATAAAGGCAATCCGCCGGTAGCCATGCGCAGTAATGAGATGTGCCACCTCATCGTAGACGCCGGCATAGTTTGCAATGGTGATACTCGGTATATCAGGCAGTTTCAGTCCAACGCTGACTGCCGGTAAGGGCGCATACTGCTTGCAGAAGGTGATGAACTCCTCCAAACGACTGGTTGTTGCCAATAAGCTCGAAACGATGATGATGCCATCCGCATTATGCGGGCCGATCAGGTTGAGGATCAAACTCCGCGTCATCGGCGCTCCGTCCACCGCACGTAATGGGCCGCCGGCGGCATACAATATATCGACCCCCAGCGATTGAGCGGTATCCGTTATGCCATGAAAAATATCAATGGGATATGAAAAGCTGAATATATCACTCATGACGGCAATGGTAGGTCGCCTGGGTTGCTTACCTGTCTGCTCTGTATTGATTCGGTGTGACATATGTTATCTCCTGCGAGCAGGGTCTTGTTTTTGTGTGCCGCACATCCGCTGCAGCACGATGTGCCAGGCTGGTCGTGCTTGACGTGACCGAGAATCAAGTGCTGGTTTCACTTGTTGGTGGTTCATCATACAGGCGCTGCTCCCTGTGCGTCCGGCTTTTGTACCGGCAGGGTGAAGCAGAATGTTGTGCCGCTGTCTTTGCCCGCCGACTCGATCCAGATCTCCCCGCCGTGCGTCTCGATGATGCGCCTGACCAGCGCCAGACCGACGCCGGTGCCCTCGGTTTGTGGGTCCAGTTTGTTGAACAAGCCAAAGACTTGATCCTGATATTGTGCTTCGATGCCGATGCCGTTGTCGCGCACGTAGAAAACCGGTCCGGTTTCAGTCTCCCGCATCCCGATCTCGATCCGGGGCTGGGATTGCTCGCCGGTGAACTTGCAGGCGTTGTCCAGCAGGTTCTGCACCGCTTCCACCAGCCGCGCCCGGTCGCCATAGACTTCTGGCAGGCCCGGAGCAATCTCCACCTGGACGCCGCCCGCCTCGATGCGCCCTTGCGCTGCCTCGATGGCCTGACAGGCGATGGCTTCGAAAGAGACCACTTCCGGCGGGTTCATCACCCGTCCGACGCGCGAGAGTTCCAGCAACTCAGCGAGCAGCACCTGCATTTTGGCCAGGGCTTCATTCGCGAACTGCCAGCGCGCCTCACTCTCGCGCAACGCCTCTTTTGCCATCGCCGCCTCGACGGCCGTGCTGGATAGCGAGTAGGCCATCAGGAGAACCATCGCCAGATAGCTGTATTCGATCACATAGATGAATCGATACGCGCCTTGACTCACCAGCGTGTCATTGAACGCCGCCGCGTACATACACCCCAGCGCCAGGAGCAAGGGGACGGTTTTACGCCGATGTCCCTGCCGGTAGATGTATAGGCTGATCCAAAGGATATACGTAGAGGCTGCCAATCCTATCAGCCCTTGAACGGCTGTAAATGGCCCCAGGGTCGCTTCGTAATAGACGATTGGGTGGTTGAGGAGCGGCAAGGTGATGGTTTTGATGGCCGGCTGATCGACCAACCAGGTCAGAGAGCTGCGGTCCACGCACTGCACGATGACAGCGAGCAGGTAGTATGCCGTAAAAGCATACGTGGCGATCCCCGGCTTTTGTCCTGTATAATCAGCCGCAAACCACAAAAAGGCCGTGGTCAAGACTGCCAGGGCGATAAATTGCAGTCGTTGCCATTGTGCCCCTTCGACGACCGAAACAGCGTTGTACAATCCGCTACAGAACACGGCATAGCATCCTGTCGCCAGACACATCAGCGCAAAGGTCAGGTCCTCGCGGTGCCTTTTACGTCGCAAATAGATCAAAAGGTGATACAGGCCAACATAGAACGTAATGCTGGCGATGACGACCGCCGGTATGGATTGTGCGCTCATCTCACCTCTTTTGTCTTCTCTGTGCCAGGGTGAAGCAAAACGTTGATCCGGCCCCTGCTTCTGATTCTATCCAAATGCTTCCGCCGTGGACTTCGACAATCCGCTTGACCAGGGCCAGACCGACGCCGATGCCCTCGCTGGTGGGATCGAGCTTATCGAACAGGCCGAAGATCTGGTCGTGATAACGCGGATCGATGCCGATGCCGTTGTCGCGCACGTAGAAGACCGGTTCGCCAGCGGCCTGCCGCGTACCGATCTCGATCTGTGGGTGGGGTTGTTCACCCATGAACTTGCAGGCGTTGTCGACCAGGTTTTGCACGACTTCGACCAGCCGCGCCCGGTCACCGGAAACGGTGGGTAAATCGGGCAAAATAACCACATTCACACCGCGGGCCTCGATGGGGTGGCGCTCTAATGCGACAGCTTCGCGCGCAATGGCTTCAAACGCTACCACTTCCGGTGGATTTGTGACCCGTCCGACCCGTGAGAGTTCCAGTAGCTCATCGAGGAGTTGGCGCATTCTGGCGAGGGCATCGTTGATGAAAGCCGCGTCGGCCTGGAGCCGCTCTATATTGCCTGCCAGCGCGTCCTTTTGCAAAAAGCCGATAAATCCTCCCATCGTGATGAGGGGGCTGCGCAGGTCGTGCGAAACGGTGTACAAAAAGCGTTCGAGTTCGGCGTTCCGGGTTTCCAGTTCGGCGATCAGGGCCTCGTGTTCGGCTTCGGCTTGCTTTAGCTCCGTGATGTCGCGGCCTACGGCTTGCAGCTCGGTGACTTGACCACTGTCGTCGGTAATGCAGCGGACGATCCATTGGATCCACCGTTCCTCGCCGTCCCATCTGTAATTCAAATATTCACCCGTCAATAGCCTGGGGCGCTTTGACAGGTCTTCAGTTTCCTGCCGCACCAGTTCGCGGTACTCAGGGGCGATCATAAACAGATAACTGTGCCCGATCAATTCCTCGCGCGTCTTGCCGAAAAACTGGCAGTAGGCGTCGTTGACAAACGTCAGCGTCGTGTCGGGCAGGTATCGGCTGATCAGCTCGAACTGACTTTCGACCAGAGCACGGTAGCGCGTTTCACTTTCGCGCAGCGCCTGTTCCGTGCGTTTGCGCTCGGCAATTTCACGCTGTAACTCGGCGGTCCGTTCCCCCACCCGTTGCTCTATGTCGGCATACGCCCTCTCCAACGCCATCTGCGTCTGTTTGAGTTGGGTGATATCGCGTGAGATGCCAAATGTACCAATTACAGTCCCTTTCTCATCGCGCAGCGGCATTTTGGTCGTCAGTCCCCACTGCCCATGCCCATCGTGTTCTTCCATGTTCAGGAGGGGGTGGCCGGTGCGAATGATCTCTTGCTCTTGCTCGTACCTGATGCGCGCCTGCTCCTCCATAAAAAAGTCAAAATCGCTCTTGCCGATCTCTTCGCTTGGATCATTCAATCCAAACTTGCGAGCATGCGCCTGGTTGGCGCGTGTGAAGCGGCTCTCAAGGTCTTTAAAGTAGATGTAATCTGGGACGTTTTCCATGAACGTATCCAGGATGTATTTCTGCCGGGCCAGTTCGGCCGAACGCTCCTGGATCCGTTGCGCCAGCAAAGCCCCTTGTATGGCGCTGCTGATTTCATTGCTCAACACCTGGTAAAGTGCGCCGTCCCGTAGACCCGCGTGCAACAGAATGAAACCGATCTGTTCTTTCTGAAAGTGCAAGGGTTCAACCACTAGCGCATAGCGTCGCTCGGACGTCAGCAGACCTTCCGGTACGATTTGCCGGGTCGGGAAGCGTTTCCCACCGGCTTCCAGTGGCACACGGACGCCATCGGCATAGGCGAGCAGCAGCCGTGACCATTCTGGCGCAGGTTGGGGGTATCGGTAAGGTTGCGGCGATTCGTAGGTCGCCAGATAACAGGCCGAAATCCCCACACGGGGCAAGTGCGTGGCCAATATATCCATCAGGCCGGCCATATCAAACGTCGTTGCCAAAGCCCGCGACAGGCTATGCAGGGTCGCGGTCTGCAGTTCCGCCTGCATCCGCTGACGCGCCTCGGCCAGACGCGTTGCATCTCCAATCAGCACCCGCGCCTGGTTGACCAGATCTTCCATTCGCTCCCTGGGCGCTTTCCCCTTGAGCCAGGCGAGCGCATCCTGGCGCAGCACAGAGACGACATCCTGCCACATCACCATCAGGCTTTCGGCGTCGCCCATCCGGCTCAGCCTGTCTCCCAGGACCGATAAGAATGCGTCTGCGGTCTCCGCGCGGACATCCGAGGAGAAGGCTGCGCGCGTCTGTTCTGCCAGGGCACGCTCAAGGCCGATCCTGGTCAAGGCGTCGATGATCGTGCTGTGGTGGTTCTCGAAGGTTTGTTCGACTGCCGGCTTGTAGCGAGAGGATGGCTGACTCGCTTTGGCTCGACTGACCAGTGGATCGCGGCAACCACAGGATTGCCGGACGATCATTTTCGCGGGGAGCGTCACCCTGGTCGGTACAGCCTGGCCTTGTATGCGTTTTAACAAGATTTCCACTGCAGCGTAGCCGCGTTCGTAGGTGGGGATTGTGACTGTGGTCAATGGCGGCGTCGCATAACGGCCTTGTGGGGTGCTATGAATACCGACCACCGCGATGTCATGGGGGATGCGCACACCGCGCTCTCGGAGCGTTTGGATGGCGACGAGGGCAAAGTTTTCGTTCACGGCCACAATCGCGTCCACATCCACGCCAGGGCGCAGATGTCGCTCATCAAACAAGAGGTGGAGGGCTTGGCGGGCTGTGCCGTCTGACCATTTGCCAGGTTGCGACACCAGGAGTGGATCCACAGGAATCTGGTGTGCAGCCAATACCTCACAATATACCCGGTAGCGCTCCTCGGCATACGGGTGGGTATCCGGCCCGCGCATAAATGCAATCCGGCGATAGTGATGATCGGACACCAGATGTTCCATCAGTTCACGGATGCCCGGCGCGTTATCCACGCCCACCATCGGATGGTCGCCGATAGGGTGCGCAATGGTTACGATGGGCACGGGTTCATATCGCCGATGGAAGTCGGCCACTTCGGCAGGATCGCTAAGCTCATACAACGACAAAGCCCACAGAATAATTCCGTCCACGTGCTCGGTGTCCAGCAACTCATACAGGATATTGCCCTGGGCAAAGAAGTCTGCATCATCGTGCAGTCGCCCACCCGTGACGCAAATCAGATTCAGATCATACTGCTGCGCGGCATCCACGACGCCTTGCCATAACCGGTTCCCTACCGGGTCCTGAATACCGGGGGTCACATAGCCGATGGTGAAACGGGGTTCTCCCGTCCTGCTTCGAGCGGCAGCGCGATGTGGAGAGTCGTGAACGTTTTGCACAGCTATCCTCTTTCTCCTTCCCAATAGTTCAGAGGGTGAAGCAGAACGTAGCACCCTGGCCTGATTCTGATTCGATCCAGATTTTTCCGCCGTGCGTTTCGACAATACGTTTGGCCAATGCCAATCCGATGCCAGTACCTTCACTGGTAGGGTCGAGTTTGTCGAATAGACCAAAGACCTTGTCGTGATACTGCGGGTCGATGCCGATGCCGTTATCACGTACATAGAATATCGACTTGTCGCCATCCTGCCGGAAACCGATTTCGATCCGCGGCTGTGGCTGGTCGCCCATAAATTTGCAGGCGTTGTCCAGCAGGTTTTGCACGACTTCCACCAACCGCGCCCGGTCGCCGAAGACGGTGGGTAGATCGGGCGCGACCTCAACCACGACCCCGCGCGCCTCGATGCTTCCGCGCACCATCTCGATTGCTTCACGGGCGATGGCCGCAAAAGCGACTTCCTCTGGCGGATTCATGATGCGCCCGATGCGCGAGAGTTCCAGCAATTCACCTAACAAGCGTTGCATTCTGGCGACGGCAGCGTTGATGTGGGTCATATCTTCTCTGGCGCGCTCCACGTCGCCGGCCAGGACATCCTGTTCCAAAAAGCCTGCAAAACCGCTGATGGTGATCAACGGACTTTTCAGGTCGTGGGAGACGGTGTAAGTAAAACGTTCCAGTTCGCTGTTTTTGGCTTCGAGTTCGGCGATGAGGGTTTGTTGCATGGCCTGGGCCTGTTTGCGTTCGCTGATTTCTTGCTCCAGCTCGCGGGTGCGTTCGCGGACTTGCTGCTCGACATGCGCATACGCCTGCACCAGCTCGGCTTCAGCCCGTTTTTGTTCGTGGAAGAGGAGCACAGTTTTGAGCGCGCTGCTGATCTGTTCCCGCACGATCTCGTAAACCGGTCCTTCTGCCGCCCCCCTCTCCATAATCGCAAAGCCGAGTTGGTCGTTTTGGAAGTACAGCGGCTCGATGATCCACGTATAGCGTCGGTCGCGGGGCCACAATTCGGGAGGAAGCAGCCATCGTGAGCGAAAACGCCGCTCGCTGGCGTCTACCTCAACGTGATCACAAGAAAGGGGTGAATCGATTTGGTGATACGCCAGCACCAAACGTGACCATTCTGGCGCGGGTTGCGGGTATGCGTAGACCTGTGGGTCTTCGTACAGGGCGAGATAGCAGGCCGGGATGCCCAAATCCGGCATCCGCTCGGCGATGATGTGCAAGAGCGTGTCGAAATCAAAGGTGGTCATCAACGCCTGACCGAATATCCGCATTGTGATGTTTTGTTGATCCACTTGCGATTGGCGCTGGGCCAGCGCCTTGCGCAGCGCTTCTCCGATGAACACGCGCGCTTGATGCCAGAGATTTTCTGCCCGCACACGTCGAGTGACGTCGCTGACGTCCGGGTGCAGTCGGTGGCGTAGGATCGAGATAACGTCCTGCCAGCGCAAGATGTCGCCGCCGCTGTGGATCACCCGCCGCAAGGTTTTGTCCAGGGTCGCGATGAAGATGTCGCTGGCCTCATCTTCGATGTTTGACATGAAAGCGACGAGCAAGTCTTGAAGCCAGCCGGTTGCCTCCACCGTTGCGCTGAGGAGCGGCGCGACCTCGGCGAGGATCTGCGCAGGTTCGGCGCTCAGTGTGCGCTCCGCCGGTGGGCTGGTTTCCAGAGGCGTTGCAGTTATCGCCCGGGCGACCGCCGGATCGAGACAGCCGCATGATTGGCGAACGATCAGTTTGGTGGGGAGCAGCACCTCGAGCGGGACTTCCTCCCCGGCGATTTTCGCCAGCAACAGTGTCAATCCCTGCCCCCCCAATTCAAACATCGACTGATGCACTGTTGTCAACGATGGCGTCGCCAGTTGGGCCATACGGGTGTCGTCGAAACCGACCAGCGCCATATCGTAGGGCACATGAATGCCACGCGCTTGCAGCGCCGCCAAGGCACCCAACGCCATGTTATCGTTGGAGGCCACGATGGCTTGCACGTCCACCTGGCGTTGATCGAGCAGCACTTCGACGGCTTCCCCACCCGCGCGGACGGTCCAATCCCCGGGGACGACGAGTGCGGGATCGAAGGGAATCCCGTGATCTGTCAACGCCTGCACGTAGGCCTGATAGCGTGGCCTGGCTGTCGGGCGATTTTCCGGGCTGTTGATAAAGGCAATCCGGCGATAGTGATGATCGCGGATGAGGTGCGCCACGGCTGAGTAGAGGCCGGCTGTCTCGGTTGCCACCACCGTAGGGAACCCCTCGACGGGCAGTCCAATGTGGACGAGCGGCAGGTGGCTGTAGCGTTGATAGAACTCAATGGTCTTGGGCATGGGCGCATACGTGATGATGGTGCCCAGGATAAGCAGGCCGTCAATGAGGTCCTCCGCGACCAACTCGTAGAGAATATTGCGTTGCGTGTCGAATTGGTTGTAGAAGGTGTGATACAGGTGTCCGCCGGTAAAACACAGCAGGTTCACATCCTGCGCTTCTGCCGCCGCTGTGACGCCGGCCAGGACTTTGGCTAGATATTCTTGTTGCTCATTGGGCATGTTCTCAAAGAACATCCCGATGGTCAGGCGCGCCGCGTGCGATTGAGGAGTCTGGCTTGTGTTGGGCATGTTTTCCCTCGCTGTTAGTCCGTAATGGGCAATTCGAACACAAAACGGGTTCCACATGGCTGCCGCGACTCGGCCCAGATGCGTCCGTTGTGCCGCTCGTGGATGATGGACCAGCACAGCCACAGCCCCAGGCCGGTTCCTTCCCCTACCTCCTTGGTGGTGAAAAATGGCTCGAACAGCCGTCGTTGAATGGCTTCGGGAATGCCGGGGCCGTTGTCCTCTATCTCTACGCGCACATTGGATTCGACGACCGTCGTGCGCAAGATCAACTGCGGGGTGTAGTCTGTTCCGACTTCGGCGCGTTTGTCGGTCATGGCTTGGGCTGCATTGCGGATCAGATTGAGGAGCACCTGCCGGATTTGCTGGTGATCACACGATACTTGGGGCAGTGTGGATTCCAGTTCGTACACGATCCCGATGTCGCGGAAGTCATACTGGCGTTTCAGGTCATAATCCGTGGCAGCCAGTTCGACCGTCTGCTTGAGGAGCGTGTTCAGATTACACGGTGCGTGGTTGGACGTTCCTCTACGCGCGAAGCTGAGCAAATCGGAGACGATCTTGGCCGCGCGCGTGCCCATGTCGCGGATCCCCTGTAGATAGTCGAACAGTCCGCGCTCCTGCATGTAAGCTTCCAACCGCTCCGCATCGATGCCGGCTTCCTCCAACCGCGCCCGCGTGCGCGGGTGCTGCGGGTTGAGGGCCAGTTCCAAAAACTGCGCCGACTGCATCAT
>DAOUAY010000511.1:0-2798 GCA_034432995.1 Anaerolineae bacterium
GGCATCGTCGGCGACGATGGGCGCACGCACCAGGGCGCGTTCGATCTGGCGTATCTGCGCAGCATCCCCAACTTCACCGTGATGGCGCCCAAAGATGAGGCCGAGTTGGTCGAGATGCTGTGGACGGCGCTGACCATCGACGGCCCGGTTGCCATCCGCTACCCCAGAGGCGCGGGTGAAGACGTAGCGATCCCTGCGCGGCCCCAGGCGCTCCCCGTCGGGCGAGCGGAAATGCTGCGCGCGGGTGCGGATTTGGCGATCCTGGCGCTAGGATCGATGGTTTATCCGGCGATGGAAGCCGCCAAAGCCCTTTCGAGCCTGGGTGTGGAAGCTGCCGTCGTCAACGCGCGCTTCGTCAAGCCGCTGGATGGCGGCCTGCTCAAGAGCCTGGCGCTGAACTTCAACCGCCTGGTGACGGTCGAAGAGGGCGCGCTGGCGGGCGGGTTCGGTTCCGCCGTGCTGGAGCTGTTGGAAGCGCGCGGTCTGGGCTACGTCACGCTCAAGCGGCTGGGGTTGCCCGACGAATTCGTCGAACACGGCGATCGCAGCCTTTTCCTGAAGCAGTACAACCTCGACGCCGCCGGGATCGTCAGCATGATCCAGCGGACGTTCCCCGAACTGTTTTCCGTGCCGTGGTATTACAACGTCGAATCGCCAGGCCAGCGCGCGCTCGCCAGTGTGCCCGGCTTTGGGCCGGATGCGCAGCGGCACGTGCTCGACCGTGGCTTGACGGGCTAAGATGCCGCAGCGGATCGCCATCCTCGGCAGCACCGGCTCCATTGGACGGCAAACCCTGGACGTGCTCCGGGCACTGCCGGACCGTTTCAGCGTCGTCGCCTTGGCCGCCGGGCGCCATGTGACGCTGCTCAATGAGCAAATCCGCGCAGTCAATCCGGCGCTCGTCGCCGTGAGCGAAGCCGCGGACGCGCCGCGCGTTGCCCATCCCCACGTTTTAGCGGGTGAGGCCGGCCTGGTGGAGATCGTCACCCGCCCGGACGTCGATCTGGTCGTCGTCGCCACGTCGGGCAAGGCGGGTTTCGTGCCGACGCTTGCCGCCATCGAAGCGCGCAAACAGATCGCCATCGCCAACAAAGAGGTGCTGGTGATGGCCGGGGCGTTGGTGATGGAGGCCATGCGAAAATACGGTGTGGAACTGCGCCCCATCGACAGCGAGCACAGCGCGTTGTGGCAATGTCTGCGCGGCGAGGACGGCGACGCAGTCGAAAAGCTTATCCTCACCTCGTCCGGCGGGCCGTTCCGCACCTACAGCGCGGAGCAATTGCATGACCTCAAGCCTGCCGCCGCGCTCAAGCATCCCACCTGGATTATGGGCCAGAAGATCACCATCGACTCGGCCACGCTGATGAACAAGGGCTTCGAGATCATCGAGGCGCACTGGCTCTTCGGGAAGCCTTACGAGCAAATTGACGTGATCGTGCATCCGCAGAGCATCATCCATTCGATGGTGCAGTACGTGGACGGCGCGATCAAGGCGCAACTGTCCGCCCCCGACATGCGCCTGGCCATCCAGTACGCGCTGAACTACCCCGCGCGCACGGCGCAAATCTGCCATCCCCTGGATTTGATCGCCACGGGCGCGCTGACCTTCGAAGCGCCCGACACGACGCGCTTTCCCTGTCTGCGGCTGGCGCGCGAGGCCGGGACCGCGGGCGGCACGTATCCCACCGTTCTCTGTGCGGCGGACGAAGAAGCCGTCGATCTGTATCTGGCGGAGCGGATCAAATTCTCCGACATTCCCCGGCTGGTGGAGCAGGCCCTCAGCGCCCATACCGGCGTGGACAACCCCACCTTCGAAGCTATACTCGCAGTGGATGCCTGGGCCAGGGATTATGTTCAGGCGCAGAGGCCGACAACGAATTCGGGAACGAATAAACGAATTTAGGTCCAGGCTAAACCACAAACGCGCGTCAGTTGAGGCAATTTCTCAACGTTGCGGAAGCGGCGGATTGTAATCCGCCGCAAGCGTGAGAGAAGATCAATTGTCATAGGGCTTGGTTTGTGCAATCTGCTAACTGCTGTGGAGGCGTATGTGGAAATCATCCTCGCTAAAGAAATGGGCTTCTGCTTCGGTGTGAAGCGCGCGGTGAAGACGGTGGAGGAAACCGTCGTGAGCGCCGAGGGGCCGGTGTACACGCTCGGCCCCATCGTCCACAACGACGAGGTAGTGGCGCAGATGCAGAGCCTCGGCGTGGGGGCGAAGGACGCCATCGACGAGATCGACGAAGGCACAGTCATCATCCGCGCGCACGGCGTCCCGCCGGAGACGCTGGACGCGGCGCGCGCCAAGGGTCTGCATGTTGTGGATGGGACGTGCCCGCTCGTCGTCAAAGTGCAGCAACTCGCCCGCGCGCTCCACGACGAGGGTTATCAGGTCGTCATCTACGGCGCGCCGGAGCACCCGGAAGTGATCGGCATCGCGGGATGGGCGGGAGAAGGGGCGGTGGTCGTCCAAAGTCTCGATGACGTTGCCGCGCTGCCACGCCGCAAGAAGATCGGCGTGGTCTCGCAGACCACCAAGATCCCCGCCGACTATCAGGCCATCGTCGGCGCGCTGCTGGGCAAATGCCAGGAATTGCGCGCCCACAACACCATCTGCAACGCCACCGCGCAGCGCCAGGCCGCCGCCATCGAGACGGCGCGGCAGGTGGACGTGATGCTCGTCATCGGCGAGGCGCACAGCTCCAACAGCCGCCGTCTGGCGGAAGTGTGCGCGCAGGTGAACCCGCTCACGTACCGCATCGCCACGGCGGACGAGTTGGAGGCGGCGTGGTTTGCCG
>DAOUAY010000512.1:0-20795 GCA_034432995.1 Anaerolineae bacterium
GACGCTTCTGAATAGCGGAAACCTTGCCGAGAAAAGCGCGACCACCATAATCAGCAGAGCCAGGAATACCAGGAGCGTTCCCTTGACATTCGGGCTGACCAGGTCGTGCATACCGATAGCGGTCGGCCCGACGTTCGCCCCCGCTGCCCATTCCGAGAAATGCGCGACGCCCGCCCGCCACACGCTTGCCGCGTCCGAGCCGGTGCGGGCGCAGTTCCAATGCGCGCCGGGCGCAGTAAGGCCGTCGTAGCGGCACACCTGCGCTTGCGCGTGACCTGCGCCCAGGGCGTGCGGCAGCGCCAGCGTCACGCTGAACGCCGCCGCCGTGGTCGTGACCGGCGTGATGGCCCAATACCGTCCGGTCGCCGTCCCGCTGCTCGCGCTGCCGGTGGCCTGGGGGTGGTTGGCGTCGCGGCGGACGACGTCCAGGCTCGACAGGCCGCCCGGCGTCCCCACGTCCACGGTGAGACCGGCCAGCCCAAAGACCAGCGCGCCCGCGCCCACGACGGGCCGCGTCTCCCGCGTCCAGCCGGCGTTGTTGAGCGTCCCGTTCACGGCGACGACCGCGGCGGTGGTCAGTGTGACGCCATCGCCCACGGCGACGTTGTGCAGCGTCACAGCGTTGGCGATGGTCTGCGCGCCCGCGCCGTCGAAGGCGACCGTGCTGCCCGCGACGGTGTGCCCGCCGCCCGCGCCGGGATCGAAGTTGCCCCGGACGGCGACCGTACCGCCATTTGGCAGCGTCTTGGGGTAGGTGTTGAAGGTCAGATGCCCGTATTGGCCGGGCGCCACCGTCTGGCCGGGCGTTGCCTGCGCATAGACGGTGGTCGCCGGTTGCCGCGCCATGCTGCCGCCGGTGATGTGGACCGGGCCGTTGAGCGTCAAAGTCTCGGCGTAGACGCCCAATGCGCCGCTTTGCAGCGTCAGTGCGCTACGGTGATATCCATCGCCGCCGCCCAGGCGCTTATGTCTTGGCGCTGGATGGCAGCCGCCATCAGCTCCGGGAACAGGTCTGGAGTGCAGGCGAAGGCCGGGATGCCGAGGTGGGTCAACTGCGCGGCTACCGTGTGATCGTAAACCGGCGCGCCTTTGTCGCTCAAAGCCAGCAGAGCGATGACTTGCGTGCCCGTATCGACCAGGGTTTTGGCGCGGCGGATCATCTCTTCTCTGTTGCCACCTTCGTATAGATCGCTCAGCAGCACCAGGATCGTGTCGTGCGGATGCTCAATCAACTTCTGACAATAGGTCAGCGCCCGGTTGATGTCGGTGCCGCCGCCCAGTTGCGTACCAAAGAGGATCTCAACCGGGTCGTCCAGGAGGTCGCTCAGGTTCACGACTGCGGTATCAAAAACGACCACATTGGTATGGACAGAGCGTAACGAGGCCAGCACGGCTCCGAAGACGCCGGCGTAGACGACCGAGGTGGCCATCGAGCCGCTTTGGTCTACGCACAGGATGACGTGGCGCAGCCCCACCCGCTTGTGCCCGTAGCCGAACCGCCGTTCCGGGATGATGGTGCGGTATTCCGGTTGATAGTGGCGCAGGTTGGCGCGGATCGTGCGGGGCCAGTCGATCTCGTGATAACGCGGGCGGCGGTTGCGGGCGCTGCGGTCCAGGCTGCCGCGCACCGCCTGGCGCAGCGGCTCGGCCAGTCGTCGCTCCAGTTCCTCAACCACCTGGCGGACGACCAGGCGGGCCGTCTCGCGCGTTTTGCCCGGAAGGATGCTCTTCAACGCCAGTAGGGTGGCTACCAGATGTACGTCCGGTTGGATCATTTCCAACAGCTCCGGCTCCATCAGCATCTGTTTGAGGCCCAACCGTTCCAGGGCGTCCTGCTGCATCACCTGGACGACCGAATTGGGAAAGTAGGTACGGATGTCGCCTAACCAACGGGCTACGTTAGGGGTCGAACTGCCCAATCCGCCGCGCCGGTCGGTGTCGTAGAGCGCAGTGAGCGCCCGGTCCATCGCCAGGTCGTCGCCGGTGAGGGCCAGACCGGTGCCGTCACAGTCGTCGCCGCCCAGGATCAGTCGCCAACGCCGGGCGCGTTCTTCTTCAGGAGCCAATGTCATCGTTCTCTCCTCCCGGCATTTTTAAGCCCAAGATTTGCGCCAACAGCGGCAACACGGCAGCGGCGCGGGCGGTATCCACACCAGGGGCTTGAATGCCGCCAACCACCGGTCTGCTGATGTCTTTCCGTGCGCGTGCGCCCATTTGGCGGCGCTCCGGCGGCGGAAAAGCGGCGAACGTACGCCGCAGCAGCGGCAGCACGGCCGTAAACGCCTCACCTGCGAGGTTGGTTACCCATAAGTCCAAGGTGGCCCACAGCGCGTCGTCGTGCAGCAGCAGGAGGCCGCTGCCGCGCAGCAGTCCCTCCAACCAGGCGGCTGCCTGGTTGGGATCGCTGGCCGGCGAGAGCGCCAGCCCCAGCCGCCGGGCGAGCTCGCCAGCGTCGAGCAGCCCCTGGTCGCGTAGCAGGCGGCAACAACGGCCCGCCAGCAGGCCGTGCGACCCTTGCTGATCGGCCAACTGCCGCAGGGTACGTTGCCACTGCTCAACCAGGGTCGGTCTTTCGAGCGTGGTCAGGCTGGTGTGCACTGCTTCTATCCGCTCCAGTATATGGCGGGCGGCGTCATCATCTAGAGAGGTGCAGGCCGGCGGCAAGCCGATGCAAATGCGGGCCATCAAGCCGTCCACTACCGTCGCGATCTCGGACGCATCCAGTGCAGCAGTCTGCGCATCCTGCCGCACGCTGCCGTAGCGGACGGTGCGGGTCAGTGCGGGCAGCGCCTCCAGCAGACCGGTTACATCGCCGGTCAGCGCCGTCTGCGCCTGAAGGCAATTCACCACGTGATCCACTGCACTTGCCAGGTCGGCCAGCATCACGTGCTCGAGCAGCGCCGTCACCGCTGCCAGGTCGGGGGCCTCGCCGGCCAGGTGGCGAGCGAAGGCCGTCGCGGCGTCGGTCACGGTGTTGCCCCAAATTGCCTTCTCGATGACAGCGATGGCATAAGCCGGCTGCCATTGCAGGGTCCATATCTCGTGAAAGGTGCCGAGTTGTCCCCGCATATGCTCCCTTTTTCCCCACGGGATGCTCAGCAGGTTCAGGCGATGGAGCAGGTGACTGCGAGCCAGATCGTTGGGCTTACGCAGGTCCAGATCCACCTGGCGCGGGCCGGCTTCGGGCTTGAGACGCAGCTGCCTCTGAGTAGCGACCAAGTCCTGTTGCAGCGGCACGACGGCGATATCGGCAGGGACGCGGCCCAATTGCTCCCCCACGACCAGTTTTGCATGGATCACCGCCAATGGCAGGGGATTGCCGAAGCAGAAAGTGGTCAGTGCGACTTCGTTTAGTTCTTGCAGACCCGGTTGGGCGCGCTCGCGCAGGGCGGCCAGCGCATCGGCCAGGCGCACCGCGTCGATCACCTGGGCGGCCGAGGCATCCAGGTCTTCGTCGCGCAGCAGGCGGGCGACCCGCCCCAGCCAGCGGACCGTCGTCTGCTCGGGCGTCGTCCACAGGTGCTCGTACCAGCCCGGCGACGTGATGCCGGCGCCATAGCCACTGGCACGGGAAAGATGGCCATAGCTCCAGGGCACCCAGGTCACGTTGACTTTGACCTTGGGCAAGCCCTTGAGCAAATTGGCGTCGGTCTGAGCCGTGTCCGTGCCGGCCAGCGCCGGAGCGTGCCACGCCCCGCAGATCACAGCAATGCGCTCCAAGCCCTCGTCCTGAGCGGCGCGGATCGCCGTGCGCATGGCGGCTTCGCGCACCGGTCCTAACGGGTCGACCAGGGCTGGATAAGCCACAGCGTCCGGATTAGCCTGCACTTCGATCCGCAAGGCGCTCATCAACTCCTGGATGGCTATAAAGACACCGGCGTCGTCGCCAGCATCGGCGTCCGATCGGCGTTCCTCCACCAGCCGCTCCCACCAGCGGTCGCCATCTTCGAACCCGGCGGCCTGGGCCAACTGATCCAGCGGATCCACGGGTACGGTTTCCACCGACTGGGCCTCGGGTTGTGCCCCGCGTAGCGCCAGCCAGTGCGTCTGGGGCAGGTCCATAAAGCGCACGGTCAATCCCTGGTTCACACCGTACCGGATGGCCTGCCATTCAGGCGAAAAGACGGCGAAAGGATAGAACACGGCTCGTCGCGGCTCGTCGGGGACGTAGCCGAGCAGTGCCACCGGCGGCTCCATCTCCTGGTGAGTCACCAGAGGCAATAGCGCATCTGCCTCCGGGGGGCCTTCGACCAGGACGGCATCGGGGCGCCAGGCCTCCAGCGCCTGCAAAAGACTGCGAGACGAGCCAGGACCGTGGTGGCGGATGCCGAATATACGGACGGACGCTTCGGCCATCAGGCGCTCTACTCCACGATCTCACGACAGGCGCGATACAGGTCTTTCCACCCCGACCGCTCCTTGACCACCGTTTCCAGGTATTCCAGCCACACCACGCGATCCTGCACCGGGTCTTTGACAATGGCGCCGGTGATGCCGGAAGCCAGATCGGCGGCGCGTAATTGTCCGTCGCCAAAGTGAGCCGCCAGCGAAAGGCCGCTGTTGACCACCGAGATTGCCTCGGCGGTGCTGAGCGTGGCGCTGGGCGCCTTGATCTTGGTCTTGCCGTCGAGCGTGGTACCGCTGCGCAGCTCGCGAAAAATCGTCACCACGCGGCGTACCTCTTCCAGCGAGGGTTTCTCGGCCGGCAACTCCAATGCCTGCCCTAGCGCCTCGACCCGCCGCAGGACGATGTCGGCTTCCTCCTCCAACGTCGCCGGCAGTGGCAGCACGACGGTATTGAAGCGGCGCTTGAGCGCGCTGGAAAGTTCGTTCACGCCGCGGTCGCGGTTGTTGGCTGTGGCAATCACATTGAAGCCCTTGACCGCCTGGACCTCACGACCCAGTTCGGGAATGGGCAACGTCTTCTCTGAGAGGATGGTGATCAGCGCGTCCTGCACGTCAGAAGGGATACGGGTCAACTCCTCGACGCGGGCGATTCTACCGTCTTGCATAGCGCGCATGACCGGGCTAGGGACCAGAGCGTCCATTGAAGGCCCTTCGGCCAGCAGCCGGGCATAGTTCCAACCGTAGCGGATTGCCTCTTCGCTGGCGCCGGCCGTACCCTGCACCAGCAGCGTCGAATCGCCGCAGATGGCAGCCGCCAGGTGCTCCGCGACCCAAGTCTTGGCCGTGCCGGGGACGCCAAAGAGAAGCAAGGCCCGGTCGGTAGCCAGAGTGGCAATGGCAATCTCGACCAGGCGGCGGTGGCCGATGTACTTGGGCGAGATGGCGAACCCGTTTTTCAGCTTGCCGCCCAGCAGATAGGTGGCTACGGCCCAGGGAGAGAGGTTCCAGTTCGGCGGGCGGGTACGGTCATCAGCCCGGGTTAACATCTCCAATTCTTCGGCAAATTCCTGTTCGGCGTGTTGGCGCAATAGTTCCGTTGTTGGCATCGTTCATTCTCCTTTACCGCAGCGATTGTAAAAAGCATTGGCGAAAGCGTAGGATCGCCAGGAAACGATCAATGGCTTCTCCCCAGGTACTTTCGGAAGGCCATCCTTTTTCAGCCTCGCCAGCCAGGTCAGGCGGCATGATACGCGCGAAGTCAGGCAAAGCGGATCGCCAGCGCCAGACGATGGGATCGGATTTCTGACTGCCGGCCAGGGTGCGCATTCCTTGTAGCACAACCGTGGCAAGCGGCTTGCCCCACGGACGTCGGTGGGCGGAAAGCAGATTGAGCAACAGATCGTTTTCAGCCAGAGTGCGGCGGTTGGCGTTCACCAGGTCCGTCAGCCAGCTTTCTAATCGCGCCAACGGCACAACCTGCAACAGATCGGTGGGTTTATCCACAAAACCCGATAGTGTTTTACCCGGCGCGATGGACCAGGCGTCACCGGCCCAGCGGTGCAACAGGGCCTCCATCCACTGTCCATCACAGTGGTGGAGAGCGCCCCTGGTCCAACCCTCCAGCAACACCGGCCCGTGTTCGCTCTTGCCTGCCAGAGCGATGATCTCTGTGGGTGACTTTTTCCAGCTCTGGGACCAGGTAGCCGGCGGGACGGCGGCCAGCATTTGCAGCAACCACCAGGCCCGTTCCCCGATTCCACCTACGGGCTTGGATTCGATGCCATCACGTGCCATGCCCTCGTCGAATACCTCAGGCAGCGCAATCGTCAAGCTCTGTCCCAGCAGGCGACGCTCCACCCGGAGTAAAGGCTGTAAGCGACCGCACATTCGTTCCACCAACGTCGAACCGGCCAACCGGGCCAGCAGACTGGCGGCTGCCTCACGCACCTGTTTGCTCCGGTCATCCAGTGCGTTTTCTAGAAAAGGTTCATCGGCCAGACTCAACCCTTCGGCTAAAGCCCCGACGAAAGTAGCCCGCTCCTTGGCCGCCTCCGCGCTCCAGGTGGCGGAAAGCAGATCGTGAGCTGCCGGCGGATTGGTGGTGCGTAGGTGCTGCAACAAGGCCAGACGGGCCTGGTGAGAGCCGGTCTCCCAGGCTGTCGTCATCGCTTCTGGGTCGAGTGGTACGAGCAGTTTTTGCCACACCTCGTGTTGCGCCGCCAGCCAGCGACCACGTTCACCGAGCAGGGGCAGGACAAAGGGTTGCACGTCGCGCTTCTGGCACGCCAGGTCCAATATCTCTGGCAGCCAGCGATGCGGCAGCCCATGGCCAGACGCAGCCAGCGCCTCCAGCCATTCTTCCAACAGTATCCCCATATCGCCCTGCAGAATCCGGGCCAGATGCTGAACCGCCGTGGTTGAGCATTGCGGGCGGACATCAGGTGGGGCAGGTGCCGGGCGCGGCGTGGAGGTGGAGAGTGGCTGTATCCCAGCCCGTTCCCAGGTGTCAAGCACGGCGGCGGAGGCCAGCAAGTGGCGTTCCGGCGTTTGTGCCGATAACTGGCTAAGTAGCGTATCGGCAGTCGTCCCGGAGGTCGGGCGCGGCAACGATGGTACGCGAGCGGTGCCGACCAGTGCGGCAGCGACGAGGTCTGCCCAGTAGCTCACGGTGCATCTCCGATGGGAATCAGCGCATCCCCTGTCCAAACGCTTAGCGGATCGAGGTTCGCTCCATCCCACACGGCGACCAGTGTGATCGGCTGGCCGCCGCTGAGGGCGAGCAGCCGCCAACCCTCGGTCGGGGTGATCGTCAGTGGCAGCAAACCGCCCTGTTCATCGCAGATGACCCAGCCCGTGCCTTGCCGGAGCGGGATCACGTGCTCGATGGGCATCAGGAAGCGCTCTAGCCAGGGAGTGTGAGCCAGCGCAGCGCTGTATTCGGTGAGGGCAGCCCGGAGATCGGGATAGCCGGGGAGTTCCTCGATCTGATAAGTAGCATATCGTTCCTTGACGAGTGCCCGTAGCGGGAAACTACCGGGCCAAAAGACCAGCTCCGCATCCAGGCTGGAACCGGGGACGAGGCTGCTTTCCAGAGGCCGGCCCAGTGGAGCAAAATCGAGAATCAGAGCCGCTTGTTGTCTTTCCATACCCCACAGCCAGGTACGCTGCACGCGCAGGCGATCCTCCTCTACCGCGCTCAGGCTCAACACAAGCCAACGGTCGCGCGCGCCGGGTTGCCGACGTAGATCGTCTTGATCCTGTGTCTGCCCTAGCAGCGCGCGAACTTCTTCCTGTACATCTGGCGGCAAATCATCCAGGCGACTGAAGGCCTCCAGCAACAGGTACAGACCGGCTACCTGGCGCAGCAGACGGTCGGGCCAGCCATCACCAGAGGCGGGGATTGTCGCCATCTTGCGCACCCGGTGGGCCAGGCCGGGCGCCTGGGCATCCACCAGCCGGGCGGCCTGGGTTTCCCAGAAGCCCGGTGGTTCTCCTTGCAAACTGCCCAGACCCCGGCGGAGCAGGTCTTCTAGCCACAAGGTGAGGGTATCCACTCCCTGGTGCATACGTTTTTCTCGCTGAGTAGCCCGCCTGGCCTGTGCTTTTGGGTCCATCACTGCTTCTGTTGGCTGGTGCGCCTTTTTTGCAACCTGCGCCGCCTGACCTGTCAACCACGTGTGTACCCACTCCGGCTGCGAGGTTCCCTTCAGTGCGTGAGGCTCGGCCTGAGCCAGCAGTAACAATCCCACCGCGTGTTTGCAGGGACGTTTGCGGCTGGGGCAACTGCACTTCAAGGATAGCTCTTCCACAGCCGCGGCGACCTGGTAGGGTGTCTGGCCGGAGCCTTGACATTCGCCCCAACAAGCCTGGGCGTCACATCCCAGGTTCTGCCATTTGCCCGGTCGGGCCAGGGCACGGGCTGCCTTGGCTACCTGTTCATCTGGAGCCAGAGCAATGATCTGCTCGGCGGTCCAATGAATCATATCTGTTCCTCTTTTTTGTTCGTTCCTCTATTCACCTGTTTCTACAGTCCCCCTTGCCTCCAACCACTCCCCCTGCAACGCCACCACCAAATCCTCGACCCGCGCTACATCCGGCGCTTCCGGCAACGTCGAAGCCGCCGGCAATGTCGCCAGCCGCGCCTCGTACTCCGCTGCCAACGTCAGCAATTCCTCGTACTGCAACAGCCCATTCCGCACCGCCAGCAGCCACTCGCGATCAGGGCGGTAGACGTGGACTTCCCCCGTTTCCAGAATCTCCATCCCCATTCGTAACAACCGCAGCAAGTGCATCGCGTGCTTGGTGTCATAGCCATAGCGCGCTTCCAGTGCGGCTCGCGCCGGGTTACGCTCCCGTCGCCACGCCTGGTAATGGTTCCAATGCTTGAGCGCGCTTCGATAGGCCCTTTCCGCATCGTGATCAGGGAACTTGAAACGTCCATCCACTTTGCGTCCGCTGTATTCTTCCTGGGTAGGCTGATGATCCGGCGGGTTTTCTAGCCAACGGTGATGGCGTTCCAGGCGACGTAATTGGCTGATGGCATAGCCGGAAAAGGTCTGCCCGGCCTTGAGTGTGAGGAACAGGTGCCGCTGCGCTCGCCAGCGTTCGCCGAAGCTGTCACAGTGCAAGATATGGCGCGGTTCGACGTACAGCGCCTCGATGATGTTCGGGTTACATTCCAATGCCAGCCGCGCAAACTTGACCAGGGCATAGACCACGGTATCGCGCTCCGCACCGTGCGCCACGTGTTGCTCGAACGGCGTCAGCCCTAAGAGATACCGGCGCGGCGGGATACAGACGCCGCACGTATCCAGGTCGCTGGCGCTGTTCGCCAGGCCATACGCCTGGCTGCCGATGACCACACGGTAGATCAAGTTGGTCTCCCAAAACGGTTCAGCCACGGTTATCTCCCAGGCGCAAGCGCAGCAGGAAATCGTCGAGTGCCGGGCGATTCGTCGGCGCTTCGGGCAACGTCGCTATCCGACGAGGGAAACCCGTAGAGGTGTGCGCCACTGACAGTGAAAAACAATGCTGGGTAGGGCAATGCTGCAACAAGGAACCTGAAGGATGGCAAATCGAGGGGCGGAACCGTAGTGGCCTGGGGGGGTTGGTTTGGTGCGTCGTCAGCGGATCGCTCAAGGGGTACTTCCGATGGCGAGACCGACGACGCCTTACGCGCTGCCAATTCTCGTTCTTCTTGTTCCCTTATCAGCCGTCCGCGCCGCGCCAGGATTCTGAGGACTTCTACCATTGGATTCGGCTGCACAATGCCGCTGGGGACTAGCATATCCAGCGTTAGCAGTGTATTGCAGGCTGGACAATGCGTCACCGGTACTTCCCATTTATTCTGATCATAGAACAACGGTGGATCACAATCCGTCACTATCCCGATCAGGCGACCACACGGGCACTGCATCCCCGTCCTCATACAACGTGTTATGATCTCGATCTTCGGTTCCGTCTTTGTTTTCGCCAAGTCAACTCCTCTGTTCAGTCAGGATGGATCGCATACGACGATTATACCCTCGCTTTGCTTCCCGGCGACTCACGCTGCCTTAATACGTATACGTAAACGCCACTTCCCTCTGCCGCAACCCACGGGTACGCAGTGTTTCCGTCATTGTTCCAAATCTCCGCCCTGTTGCCAGTCCATACCTGGACGCTGCCCCATATATCACTGCCAGACTACGGAGCCGGCATTGCCCTGATGACCATCGGCAAGTAGATGTCGTAGTAAGTGCCCAGCGCCACTGAATGTGTGTCCATCACCGTCGTGAACGCATTGCTCGCCGTGACGGTGATGAGCTGCGTACCGGTGACATCCCACGTGAACTGCACCGTGTCCGTCAATCCCCGTCCAACGTGGCTTCCCGGCGTTTGTCCGGTGGCTTCCCAGGTATAGGTAATGGGCACATCCAGTGTGGCATTCACCCCCGCCAAGAAGTCATAGGTCGTCAGAGGCGTACCTTTGACGAGGCCGACGATCTGTACCTGCGTCAGTGCCGGGGGATTGCACAGCCGTCCAGGTTCCAACGTCAACCATAGCCGCGCCCATTCCGCATAATAGGCTTCGGCCAGGCCGCGATGGTGGATGATCAGTGTGTTCTCATCATTGTCATAGGCTCCATTGTCGGTCCAGTTGTACGACCCCAAGACCACGCGCGGATCGTCGCCGAACACGTCCAACACCGCGAACTTGTGATGTACCAGGCCGGGCAAGTCCTCGATCCCGATGTGCGCGCCGGCAGCGCAGAACTGCTCCCTGGGAGAGGAAGATGCACCGACTTGGTCGAGGATGCCGTAGACTTGCACATCGTCCGCCAAGCGTTCCAGCACGCGGTCAGCCAGAATAGCATCGGTGAAATAGAACATCGCAAAATGCACGGATTCCGTCGTTTGCGCCAACTCATCCCACACCTCGAAGGCGGGCAAATCCGTCGGTGAGAAATGGGACTCTACCAGTGTCCCATCGTAGTCGAACAAATGCGCGGTATTGTCGGTTTTGGCATCGTGAAACACCCCGCCCCACATTTCGGCGAACTCCGTGGCATATACGTCAGCCAAGACAGTGCTGGTGATGACAATACTGTTATTCGCGTTCAGCGTCAGACAGTTGTCCGTCAAGTTGGTGCTCCCTGTCCAGACCACCTGCCCATCGCTGACCACGAACTTGTTGTGCTGGATGTTCCCTGACGCATCGGTGATGACCGTGATCCCCGCATCACGGAGCGCCTGGTACGACGCAATGTACCCGGCCTCTTGCGAGGCATCGTCATCACCGACAACACGCACCGCGACACCCCGGTTGTGCGCTGCGATTAGGGCATCGACCACACTTTGCCGATCCAGGCCGTACAGCGCCACGTCCAGGGTAGCTGCCGTGTTGCCGATCACCTGTAAGAGCGCCGCTTCCACCGTGGTCTGTTCCAACGTCGTGCTCGTGGCCGTCGTCGCGCGCTCGTTGAAGTACACGGCATAGTCCAGGTCTGTGCCTGTTGTTGTCGTCGTCAGTGCGCAGGTATAGCGGATGCCGGCGGTGTTCGTCGGATTCCCGCAACGTGGGCTGTACGTCCAGTTCGTGGCCTGGCTGCCGGTCACCGTTGTGTCCACGCGCATCATCGGGACACGGGCATCGCTGTGCCCGGCGAACCACCCGGTGCTCGCATCTACCTGGTCGATCAGCGCCGTTGAAGCATCGAGCAGGCGTAGGTCTTCCCCGGCATCTTCAAGGGCACCGGTGTAGGTGGCATCGGCGATAATAGCAGGAAGCGTGTTGTCGTCGCTGCGTTCCAGCAAGTAGTAGCTGTGTGGCGGGATATTGCCGCTCAGGGTGATAAGCGGCGTGCCATCCGCGGCTTGCAGCGTCCAACCGGTGAGATTCACGGTGGCTGTGGTGTTGTTGTACAGTCCGATCCATTCATCGGCGCTGGAAGTCGTCGTGCCCATCCAGGCGATTTCGCTGATGACGACATCGAGGGCAGCGGCCTGGAACTGTGACGCGACGTGAAGCACCGGAGATGCCGCGAGGTGAGACGGGGCTGCTGAAACAGTATGGCTCAGTGCCGGCCTTGCCAACAGTCACACCAAGGCCAGCACTATGATAATAGCTATCAGCCGACGCAAGTGAGGATGAGGATACATCGCACACCTCCTTGACCGGACCTAACTTGTATCCGGTACTCACTGTCAATCACAGACAGCATTTACGAAGCGCAGAGCGCGCGGCGTCAATCCGTTATGATCGGGGGCGTCACCGTGGCTTCGGCCAATTCTGCTGCCGCGTCAGCCAATGCCCCGATCAAATGGCGCACTTCGGATAGACGCAGGGGCATTTCACTGTCGTCGCGCCGTAGCTTCAAGGTCGGTTCGCCGTCTTTTTCCCAGGTCTCCCATAGTTCGAGGGTTAGGCCGTGGTTGCTGACAGGGATGGATTTCATTGGGATACCTCTGTTGGGTATTCTCGTTGCTTCATATCAGACTCTGATCTGATTAGGGTGGCTAACACCTTGTATGCTCTGGTTATATTGTCGCTCGCGGTATTAGACGCGGTGGGTCAGGGTTTTGAACAGCGGCAAGCCTTTGGGCGCGGTGCTAGACGCCGGGCTGGCTACGATGCGGAAGGTGACGATGCCCTATTGGATATGTAAGTCTTAGGGATGTCCGGTTCGGACAGTCTTGACGCTCATTGCTGGATGACCTCGCTGGATATGAGCTACGTGGAGTGTGGCACAGAATAACGAAGCGACAAAACAAGTTCGCGGACGATGCATTGCATATCACCTTTGTCGGGCGTCAAGGAATAACCAAATCGATCCCCGCCCCAAGACCATCTAGCTGCAATCCGCCAGCATTTTCAGACACGACAAAGACAAGTTGCGCCACCGGCCACGCCCCGCTGGGAGCGTTGACCAGCGTGTTTCCCGCAATGGTTTCTGATCCCCACACTCCGCTTTGCACAATCGTGAATTCGATGTTCAGTGCGGGTGGATCGAGGTTTAGCATATGGATGATGCCACTGGTTTCACCAAGAGCAAAACCGTCGTCTGGCGACAAGGCCATTCCCATCAAGGGATAGGCGTGTCCCTGGTTATCCGTCACTTGCATATCCTTCAAGTTGAGGGGTGCGCCCTTTTCTGGGCTAAGTAACCCCAACTCAACCACCAGAAATACTGTCCCGGCTTTGGCCACGTGCGGGGTTTTGATATCGCTGGGCGTGGCAGTGTAGGCGCGCAAGGTAGACGCCGTACGCACGGCTTGCGCCTCGGCTTGCCAGGATGAACTTGAGGGGGGCGTGAGCGCCTGTTGGGCGCGCGATACGTCCAGTTGATAGATCATCACTGCTGTCCCTTGTGACTCACGCCCCAATGCCCACAACGTATTGTCACCCCAAGCCAGCGCCAGAATCCCGTGAACCGGAGCAGAAAAGGTCATCATCACGTTTCCTGTCGCATCGACCGCCGCAAGGGTAGAAAGTGCCGGCCACGCCCCATACGCCAGCCAGAGACGTTCGCTGTCCCATTCCAGGCCGGTCACATTCTGCGCGAAGGCGAAGGTGCTGAGGATGTTGCTGGAGGTATCCAACTGATAGACGTTGAACTGGTTAGCGTACCACAAATGCGTGCCATCCCAGGCCAGCTCCTGGCTGATGTCGCCGCCAAAAATGCGTGCCGGGGTCTCGAAGGAACCCAACGTGTGCGTCTCTGTACCCTCGATTTGGAACTGGTAAATGCGGCCATAATTGGTGGTGAAGACCCAGAAACTTGTGCCATCCCAGACCAGGCCCTGCGGGGTCACTTCAGGCGCCGCGAAAGCGCCGAGTGTTCGGCCGGCAGTATCTACCTGGAAGATCGTCCCCGAATTATCCGCAACCCACAGATGCGTGCCATCCCAGGTAAGACCTTCGGCGCGGTAACCGGGGGCCGCGAACTGTTGCACGACGGTGATCAGTGTTCCGGAGGTAGCGGTTGCCGCGCGGGGTGTGGCGGTGGTAGTAGGTGGCGGGGCCGTCGCCGTAGCAGTCGCCGAGGGGATTGCGGTAGATGCAACGGCGGTGAACGTCGCTGTCGCATCGGAGACAGCCACAGTCTTCACCGTTGGTTGTTGCTTCTGGAAGAAGCGTGGCTGATCGGTGCGCCAGGCCACAACGCTGTAGATGAGCATCGTCAACATTGCCACAACGATGACAGGAATGAGCCAGGCCGGACGAGTTCGTGTCCGCCGGGGAGTCGGTAGAGGCAACGTGGGCATGGAAAAGCTGGCTTGCAGAGCTTGGCCCAGGCTCTGCCCATCGGGATAACGGTCTGCCGGGTCTTTGGACAGCGCTTTGAGGAGCACCCGTTCAGTAGCTTCGGGCAACGTCGGCGCGAGGGTACGCGGCAGCGGAATGGGATCATGCAGGTGTTTGTACAACACCGCCAGGGGCGTGTCGGCGGCAAAGGGCACGCGCCCGGTCAGCATCTCGTACAATACGATGCCAAGTGAATAGAGATCACTGGCTGAACCAAGCTGTTCCCTGTCCCCGCGAATCTGTTCCGGTGACATATAGGCGGGGGTGCCGATGGCGCCCCCGGTCTGCGTCAGCGCCTGCGACGTACCGAGCATCTTGGCGATGCCAAAGTCGTTGAGCAGCGCGCGCCCGTCGGGAGTCAGCATAATGTTGGCCGGCTTCACGTCGCGGTGGATGATGCCCTGCTGATGAGCATAGTCCAATGCCGCGGCGATTTGGCTGATGATGCGCCAGGCCTCGTCCCAGTCCATCGTTTTTCCGGCGACGTGCAGTGATTCCAGGCGCTCTTTGAGGGTTTGGCCGGGGATGTATTCCATCACCAGGTAATAGCGATTGCCTTCTTCGCCGAAGTCATAAACATGGACGACGTTGGGGTGGCTCAGGCGGGCAATCGCTTGCGCCTCGTGCTCAAAACGCCCCCGAAACTCCGCATCGGAGGCAAGTTCAGGGCGGATGAACTTGAGGGCGACCTCGCGTTCGAGGCGAGGCTGGTATGCTTTGTAGACTTCGGCCATCCCGCCTTCGCCCAACTTGGCGATGAGCCGGTATGCTCCAATGGTCTGACCTATCGATTCTGTCATACCCTCACCTGTTCTATTGCGCCGTTGTGGACTTTGCTGAATCGCGCCCACCTGAAATCATATCGCAAAAACGATGTTAATCAACTGAACAAGGAACAAAAGGTTGCAAAACGATTGGGCTTTCGGTGGATCATTGCTAACTTGGCAGTTTGCCGTAGAATTGTTAGCAAGCTTCATCTCCATTCGTGTATACACCGTGTCTTTCCCATTCGAGCATTGATATCCGTTGTAGCTGTCCGAGTACGAGAAAGGAGAGTGTATCGATGAAAGGCTATCGACTCGGTACTTTGGCTGTGGCTTTGCTCATCGTGGCGGTGTTGCTCCCCACATTCACGGTAGGCAATGCGCCGCCCATCGGTCTCTCTGGCGGTGCCTCGGTCGCCGCCAGTGCCTACACCGTGGCCAGCACTGCCGACGCTGGACCAGGCACACTGCGTCAGGCGCTACTCGATGCCGCGAGTGGCGATACCATTCTTTTCTCGGCGACGACATTCCCACCGGCGAATCCGGCGACCATCACTGTGAGTAGTGCCCTGCCGCCGATCATCCAGGATAACCTGACACTGGACGCCAGCAACGTTGGGGTGATCCTGGATGGCAGCGCTGCCGGTGGTGTTAGCACACCGGGATTGGACATTCGCGCCAACGGAGTGACGGTGCGCGGTTTGCACATCGTCAAGTTCACCGGCTGCGGCATCGAACTGCGCGGGCAGCACAACACTATCGGAGGTGATCGGCAGACGGGCAACGGGCCAGTTGGTCAAGGCAACCTCATCAGCGGCAACGGTATCTGCGGCATCGGGATGTGGGAGGCTACGACGGCCTACAATGTCATTCGTGGGAACCTGATCGGTGTGGATGCGTCTGGGCTACAGGCGTGGGGCAACCAGGGGGACGGCGTGCATATCAATGGCAGCCACCACAATCTGATTGATAACAACGTCATCAGTAGCCGGCAAGGGTGTGGCGTCAAAATCTGTTGTTCTCCTGACAGCGCCTACAATACGATACGCGACAATTCCATCGGCGTGGGAGTGAATGGAGAGGCAGCCTTACCCATTGGAGATAAGAGCATCGCCCTTGCCAACGGCGCCAACCACAACACTGTGGGGCCAGGGAATCGCATCACGAGCGGGTCATACGGTGTCTCTATTGATGGGCGGCTGTCGCCGTACAATACGATCCTCGGCAACAGCATCTATGCCAACTACGAGAGTGGAATCTCACTGTGGAATGAGAGTATGGATCTGGTGCGAGTGCCGGCGATTACCAGCTTTGATTTGACTGCTGGAACAGTCTCCGGTGTAGCGTGTTCAAACTGTCTGGTGCAAATCTACTCGGATGAAGACAACGAAGGTCACATCTATGAAGGTCAGGCGGTCGCCGACGCCCTGGGTACGTTTGCTTTCGAGAAGGGGACGACGCTCAATGGTCCACACATTACGGCTACCGCCACGGATGTAGCGGGGACAACCAGCATGTTCTCCGTGCCCACTGTAGGCCAACAATCCTTTCCCTTGCAGAACGGCAACTCCCACCCATGCTTGCTGATCCCCGTCAGAACAGCCGCAGAGTTGCCGGATAACAGAATGAGCACGGCTATACAGGATCAGAGTTGGTTAGATGGGGGAATGATCGACGCGACTGTGCTGAACCGACTGGGTGCACGGTGGGTTCACGGCGCAATGAACGACCCAGATCAGTACTTGATCAACTGGGAGACTGACGAAACCATCATCCACAGCAGCTTCGATCAGCTGCTTACCGAACTGGAAGCGCACGGCATCGAACTAACCTATATTCTCATCTTTTGGGACAAGGAGCATTACCGAGAGACCGGCGAGATTATCTTGCCCCGTTTTGAGACTGAGGAGGAAATCCAGCGCTACCTCGATTTCGTACGCCTGATGGTGCGCGCTTTTGGCGACCGCGTGGACTACTATGAACTGTGGAATGAACCCAGCTGGCACGATGCGTGCCTCGATCCGCTGGCAGTCCAGTGCATCCCCCTCGAAAACTATCTAGAACTGGCTAGGCGAGCCATCCCCGTCATTCGCGAAGAAGACCCCGGTGCCAGAATCGTAATCCCCAGCTATCACGCATGGGATCCTCCTCTTCTCTATGAGAACTATCTGTATCCGATCCTCAGTTCTGACCTGATGCCCTTGGTAGATGTCGTGGCCTGGCATCCTTTTCTGGTTCATCTCGACCCGGCGGAATGTGGCGGCGAGTTTTTTACGCGTTACTGGAGCACGGTATTGCCGGAGATCAAAGCATTGGCAACGGCGCACGGTTTCCAGGGGCAGTTCCGCGCCGATGACCTGAAGTTCCCTTTGGCATCGCCTTACGCTACTGCAACGTGTGCGGTATTAGACCGCACCGCCGGCAAGTACTATGTGCGTGAATTGTTGCATCACCTGGGCGAGGATATTGCCGCCGGGACTCACGGCGTACGTGATACCGCGGCGCAAGTTGTCCAGCGTCTCGCCACAGTGATGGCAGGGGCACAGCCAGAATCGTGGCCATTGGAAGTCGAAACGACGGCGTCTGTTTTGACGTATACCTTTGCGTTGCCCGGTGGCGATCGCCTAGCGGCACTCTGGCATACTACCCCAATTACCGACGAAGACACAATAATCAGTGTTACCCTGAGATTACCAGGTCTTGCCGTAGATACAATGATGTACGCCATCCAGGTTCTTGACGGATACCAACAGCGGCTGGTCACGGTTCAGGAAGCGGAAGAATTGGTCTTACAGGATATATTGCTCCGTGAATATCCTTTGCTGATACGTATCGTGCCGCGCCGGGAGTTGTACCTGCCATTGATCATATGTGAATGGCCCCAGGAAAATGTACGCAAGCGCTGATCATCCACCGGATGAGAAGTTATACAGATGGAGTTTATTCACCAGAGCGTGCTTGTCAAAGTGAGCATCAGAACAAGCCGGGGCAGCCGGAATGAAGGGCAAGCGTTGGTGATCCGGAATCTGCGACTGAAAGATTACCCGCTGCTGGTGCAGGTGTCGCCGTTGCGGAGGGTCTTCTGCCTGTCATACGACAATAACCGTTAATCTAGCCCCAACTCGCGCACTTCCCACGCATCGGGCAGCACCGTGGAAAACCACAGTTCGACATATTTCAGACGCAGCGGTGTAACCTCATCAAGGCCGGTGCGCGTCGCGTAGCTGTAATGGAGCAGGCGCAGGTTGACATCGGGCCGTACAGCGCGCGTCTGTGCGTACAGCCGTTGCATGTCGCCCATCGTTGTCGTATTCGGGCAGATGCAGATCAATGTCCCCTGATAGCCCAAGTCGCCCCATAGCAAACGCGCAACGTCCGCATACGATGGTGTTACTTCCCGGAAGGCCAGCAAATTGTGCCCATCGCAGTTCTGGGAGAGCGGCGGTCCGAAGAACAGCACGTCACAGGCGCGGAATATGCACAAGGTTGCCGGATCCAGCACGTCCCCGCAGGTACACGCAATACCCTGCGCCTGGTTCGCGGCGACGATGTGCGGGGCAATGTCCAAGCCCCGATAGTTGACATCGGGAAATACCTGGCGATACGCTGTCCATTGCCGCGCACAATCCCCGCAGCATAGTTCGCCAATAGCGCGCACAGCGGGCAGCAGTTCGCGCAGCAAGGCTACTCGCTGGGCGATGGTCTGTGTGTTGGTGCGGGCAAAGGCGGGCGCTGATTCAACCGGAAGATGATAAGGGGTGAAGCGTGATGACTCGGTGGACATAAGGCCAGTTCTTCAATCGAAATCCTGACTCAGGGTGCGCGCCGGTGTGACCACCAGCAGCACATTGGGTTGATTGCTGGTGGATTCAGCGTACTGCCGCGCGGTGGCTTCATCCGTGTAATAGCGGCGGATGATGCGCCAGCGTATATCGGCC
Source organism: Anaerolineae bacterium (assembly GCA_034432995.1). Lineage (GTDB taxonomy): Bacteria > Chloroflexota > Anaerolineae > B4-G1 > SLSP01 > DSWT01. Next base: position 18,837 of record DAOUAY010000512.1, read on the forward strand.
AGGTTCGGCGCATCGACTGACAGAAATTCCGCCACACCGTAGACGGTCACGGTGCGATAATCGGGATGTCCGCCATCGATACACAGACTGAGACGTGGGGCGCGGCGCAAATTCCGGTACTTGGCCGTCCCGGTGGTGATGCTGATGTAGAACTTTCCCTCTTCAAACAGATACCACACCGGGCTGAGTTGCGGCGGACCATTCCGGGTGTTTGTGCCCAGCACCGCGTGCCGGGGTTCAACCAGGAAGGCGGCGATTTCTGTGGATGTCAATGTTGGCACAGGTTTTCTCCTCTTTGCATAGCATCACAGGACGATCAGCTCTACAAATCCGTCATCACTTGCTCCGCCGCGGCCGGTTTTGTTGCGCGTGAGGTGCAAGGTCTGTCCGATGCGCCACGCCTGGAAGAAGGAAAAGACGCACGGCCGTGTTCCTGGTTGTGGTTCCACCACGGGTGCGAAGGGTGTCGGATCGGGGACATCGTACGCGCCGATCACTGGCTCTTCCAGGCCGATGACAGCGAGCAATGCGGTCGGGTCAGGCAATGGCGACGTGACATTGATCGTCTGACTTTGCATAGGCAGCGTTACCTCCTGTACTTTCTCGCATCCGTTAGCCATTGCCGGTAATGGCTCAAGTTCTCGCGTGTGATCAGCGTCAGTTCATCTTCCGGCACGGCTTCCGGTGCAAACCAGCCGATCTCCGTGCATTTCCCCGGTTCACGGATGGTTGGCACACCAGAGACACTGCGACAGATGAACGTGGGCGACACCCAATGCTGGCCTTCAGCGGGTAAGATGTGATCCACCACGTCCAGTAGCTCTCCTACGGCGATCTCCACGCCATATTCCTCGCGCATTTCGCGTTGGAGGGCGTCGGCCAGACGTTCACCGAATTCCACCGAGCCGCCAGGGAATTCCCACAGGCCACGCTCGTTCTTGGCCTGCGGGCCGCGCCGCGCCAGGAACAGGCGGCCCTGGTTATCCACGATGATTGCGCCGACTCCGACGCCAATGTAGTCAATACCGCGTTGCATAGGCTATCCTTTACCGAAATAACAAGGTCATCCCATCCTGGGATCTGTCGTTCATTATTCCTTGTCTATACACCAAACGTCCGATCCCTGTACCGCCCCTGCACATAAGTCTTGTCGAAATTGTACGCAGCCTTGAATTCCACTACTGGTAGTAAGTTCACGGTCTCCATCGTGAATTCCGTCGCCGTCACGGTGAATGCCTTGAACTCAAACGGCGTTTCGGTCAACGCGCTCACCGTGACCAGATGGGCGTGGCCTTGCACACTGTGCGTGTTGATGTGATTGTGCGCCGACAGCACCCCGCCAAGCTGCGGATACGTCCGCGCGAGAACGAGGATCATCTGCGTAAACGCGGGGGGCGGCGCGTGGATTGGCCCCGCCAGACCAGTCTGTTCTGGCGGGACGCCGAGCACTAGGACTTACGCAAGACGCATCTGAATGGTAGGAGATTTGAGTTGCTGGCGCAGGTAGTCATCCAACAAACTATGTTTGACCCGATAAATGGTTTGGTGCGTTTCATCGGCGACTTGTTTGAGACGTACCCAGACCAGGACAGCACAACCAATATGGTTGCCGACAATCCGCGCTTTGCGACACTGGCAACCTTCGATCCCGGTGACCTGCTTGGTTTCACGGTGAAATTGCTCGACCTTCCAGCGAAAGCCGTTCACGTCTTGAACGCCCTCCACGTTGTCTTGCGCTATCGCGTTGGTGATGATATAGTCCGTGCGTTGGGTAGACAACACTACTCGGAATGCTTTCACCCTGTGCTGCGCCGGAAACCCTTTGATCTTGATAACTTTGCCGTGTTGCTGTTCCGCGTTCGTCCACTCCAGGCGGTCCACGCGCTGATAAGGCTGCGTGCCCCCGGAATCATCCACTTGGCGGTTATCTTTGAGCGGGCAATAGTAGATTTTACCCAG
>DAOUAY010000513.1:0-3003 GCA_034432995.1 Anaerolineae bacterium
CCCCTCGCCGAACAACACCGCATCGTCGCCGAAGTCGAACGCCGTCTGTCGGTCGTCGCGGAGGTGGAGGCTGCCGTGGAGGCGAATCTGGCCCGCGCCGCGCGTCTGCGCCAGGCGATATTGCGCGAGGCGTTCGCCGGGCGGTTGGTCCCGCGTGGGGATAGCGACACGGGCGGGGTTGGGGTTGTGTAGGGGCGAGGCAACCCCGCAAGCATCCATTTATGCGAGATACGTAGGGACGCAGAGGCCCGTGGTCGAGAAGAACCTGGTGGGGGTTGCCTCGCCCCTCGCCCCGGCCATGGCATTGCACATCGGCGGGAAGAACGAGGCAACCCCACAACCATCCACGTATGCGGAGAGACGTGGGGGTGCAACGGCCCGTGGTCGAGAAGATGCCGTCGGGGTTGCCTCGCCCCTAAGACGCCACGGATGGTGCAATGTGATACGCACGATATACCGTCATAATAGGAGAAACGCCATGAACAAATACAATCCACAGATTCATCATCGCCGGTCCATCCGCCTGAAAGGGTACGATTATACCCGGTGTGGCGTGTATTATGTGACGATCTGCACATACAGGCGCGAACGTCTGTTTGGCGAGGTGGTAGACGGCAAAATGGTGTTGAATCCGTTTGGGCGGGTCGTGGCGACGTATTGGCAGCGCCTCCCGCGCCATTTCCCGCGCGTCCAATTGGGCGCGTGGGTGGTGATGCCGAATCACGTCCATGGGATTATCATCATCACGGATGACGACGGCGATGATGATGGTGATGCCTGTAGGGGCGAGGCAACCCCGCAAGCATCCATTGATGCGCAGATGCGTGGGGATGCCTGTAGGGGCGAGGCAACCCCGCAAGCATTCATTTATGCTCAGATACGCGGGGACGCAGAGGCCCTTGGTCATCCAAAACCTGGTGGGGGTTGCCTCGCCCCTACGGATACGGTTACGGGTGACGCGGCCACGCCCCACGGCGCGCCGCCCGGTTCGGTGGGGGCGATTGTGGGTAACGTCAAATCCACCATCACGCGGCGGATCAATCAAATGCGGCATACGCCCGGCGCGGCGGTGTGGCAGCGCGGTTATTGGGAACACATTGTCCGCACGCCGGAAGCGCACGCGCGGATCGAAGATTACATCCGTCTCAATCCGGCGCGCTGGCGGGCGGATGATTTGCATCCCGATGCGCCGCCAAATCCGTTCAATCAGGAGCGCGAATGATGTCCGAATCTGCCACCATCGTCCAACGCCTGTGGAATTATTGCAACGTCCTGCGCGACGACGGCGTCTCGTATGGCGATTACGTCGAGCAACTGACCTACCTACTCTTCCTCAAGATGGATCAGGAGCAGGCGGAGTTGTGGGACAGGCCCAGCGCCATTCCTGCCGCGTACAACTGGGCCAGTCTGCGCGGCCTGGAAGGTACGGCGTTGGAACAGCACTACCTCGCCATCCTCACCGAACTCGGCAAAGGCGCCGGCCTGATCCCCGTCATCTTCCGCAAGGCGCAGAACCGCATCCAGGACCCCGCCAAACTGCGCCGCCTCATCACCCTGATCGACGACGAGACGTGGACGGGGCTGGATATCGACGTGAAGGGCGAGATCTATGAAGGACTGCTCGAACGCAATGCGCGCGATACCAAGAGCGGCGCCGGGCAATATTTCACCCCGCGCCCGTTGATCCAGGCTATGGTGGACGTGATGCATCCCGAACCGGGAAACACGATCTGCGATCCGGCGGCGGGTACGGGTGGCTTCCTCATCGCTACGCACGAGTACATCACCAGACATCACCACCTCAACCGCACCCAGTACGAACATCTCAACCACGCGGCGCTGCACGGCTGGGAGATCGTCGATAACACAGCGCGGCTGTGTGTGATGAATCTCTACCTGCACGGGATTGGAGCCAATGGCGCACCCGGCGAAGCCGGGCGTTCGCCGATCCGCGTGGACGATTCGCTGGCGTCGCATCCCGGCGAGTACTTCGATATGGTGCTCACCAATCCGCCGTTCGGCAAAAAGAGCAGCGTCACCTTTATCACCGACGAGGGCGAAATCCGCCGCGAGGCGCAGACCATCGTCCGGCAGGATTTCTGGACCTCGACGAGCAACAAGCAGCTCAACTTCGTGCAGCATGTGCGCAACATCCTCACCATCAACGGGCGGGCCGCCGTGGTCGTGCCGGATAACGTCCTCTTCGAGGGGGGCGCAGGCGAAACAGTGCGCCGCAAGCTGCTCCACGAGTGCGACGTTCACACGCTGCTGCGTTTGCCGACGGGCATCTTCTACGCACAGGGCGTCAAGGCGAACGTTCTCTTCTTCGACCGGCGCGCGGGCGGCGAGACGGCGTCCACGGGGACGCTGTGGATTTACGACTTACGCACGAACGCGCACTTTACGCTGAAGGAGAATCCACTCAACCGCGCCGACCTGGACGACTTTGTGGCCTGCTACAATCCGGCGAACCGCCACGACCGCGCGTCCACCTGGTCGGAGTCGAACCCGGAGGGTCGCTGGCGCGCGTACACCTGTGACGAGTTGTTGGCGCGGGACAAGGTCAACCTCGATATCTTCTGGCTGCGCGACGAGTCGTTGGAAGAGACGACCAATCTGCCCGCGCCGGACGTGCTGGCGGAGGAGATTGTGGAGGATTTGGAGTCGGCGCTAGAACAGGTACGGGCAATTGTGGAAGATTTGCGGGACTCATAAGGGGAACGCCGCCCGCGTATACGCCAACCGGCGCGCCACGGCGGTCGTATCCAGATGCGGGAAGTGGCGATTCACCAACGCGAGGGTTTCGTGGAGCAGGCAGGTGGTGTCCTGCACGGCTTCATCGTAGGGGACCCGGAACACCTGGCGGAAGCGCTGTTCTACATCCACCGGCTTGATCGACATCGTCGCCAAAACCTGGTACATCCACTTGTACGTGGGGAAGTAGAGGCGATTGAGCGCCAGCAACACCAGAAACATCGCCTCCTGCTGGCGGCTGATGGCGGC
>DAOUAY010000514.1:0-1642 GCA_034432995.1 Anaerolineae bacterium
GTCCTCCTGTGATGCGCCCGAGCATCGGCAACGCATCGGCGATCAATTCTTCGCTTTGTTTGTCCAGGTGAAAGCCCAGTCGCGCTTCGAAACGCGCCGCGCGCAAAATGCGGGTGGGATCGTCGATGAAGCTGAGGCTGTGCAGCACGCGAATCACGCCAGCATCAAGATCGGCCTTCCCGCCGTAGAAATCCAGCAATTCGCCCCACCGCTGCGGATCCAGGCGAATGGCGAGCGTGTTGATCGTGAAATCACGCCGGTGCAAGTCCTGCTTGATCGAACTGCGTTCCACCAGCGGCAGCGCCGTCGGATGCTCGTAGAACTCCGTTCGCGCCGTCACCAGGTCGATGAAGTCAGGTAATCGGTAATCGGTAATCGGTAACTGGGGATTGGTAATCGGTAACTGGGGATTGGTAATCGGTAACTGGGGATTGGGCGGTAGAGATTCTCTATTCCCTGACCCCTGATGACCAATCCCGGTTTCCTGATTCCCAGTTACTAATTTCTGATTACTCGTTACTAATTTCTGATTCCCAGTTACTAATCCCTGATTACTCGTTACCAACTCTCCCCATTCCGGCAGCGTCCATTTCACGGTGCCGAAACGGCTGTGGCTGTGAATCTCTCCACCATAGGCGCGCGCCAGCGCGTGTCCTAGCTCAATGGCCTTACCCTCAACGACAATATCAACATCGACGAGAGGATGACCGAGCAAAAGGTCGCGCACGATGCCGCCCACGAAGTAGATGTTATACCCCTGTCGCGCGGCCTGCGCGCCGATGGCGCGGATCAACGCCAGCAGCGGCTTGGGGAAGTAACGCTCCATCCGCTGGACGATGTCCTGCTGTTCGGCGTTGGCTTCGGAGAGCGGCAGACGGATCATATCGGTGCGCGTCACCACGCCGATGAGTTGGTCATTTTCGACGACCGGGATTTGCCCCCAACCGGTGTGGATCATCAACGTGCGCACGCGCTCCGTCGAATCGTCCGGCGACACGCTGACTTCACCGGGGCGCATGATGCGCTCGACGGGTTGGCGATCCCATTGGTGCTGCATCGCGCGATCCACGGCGTTGCGCGTCACCAGCCCCAGGATTTTGCCCTGCGGATCAACGACGGGGAACCCTTCGTGCCCGGTGCGCAGCATAAGCTGCGAGACCCGGTCAATGGGATCGAAAGGATGCACCGTGCGCACACCGAGCGACATCAGATCGCGCACTTTGATGCGTGGATGCACGAAATCGGGCAACTTGTCGCGCAGCTCGGCGAAAACCTCGGCGGCCGGACGCTGCCGGATCAACGCGGCGGCCGCGCGATTGTGCCCGCCGCCCCCGAAGTGCGCCGCGACGTTGGCGACGTTGATGTCGTCCGTATCACTGCGGGTGACCAGTTGCGTGTTGCCGCTGATCTCCACGAGCACGAACAGCGCCGACGGATCGAGCAAATCGCGCAGTTTGTGCGCCAGCGTCGAGATTTCCTCGTCGGTGTTGGGCGGCGATTCGGCCCAGCTCAGGGCTACCGGATGCCCGTCGATTTCCAACGTTTCGACGTGCTCCTTGAGCGCATCGTAAATCGCCTGTTGCGTGGTCGTGAGCGGGTGTTCGAGGAAATCGGTGACGACTTCCAGGCTCGCGCCCTGTTC
>DAOUAY010000515.1:0-2476 GCA_034432995.1 Anaerolineae bacterium
ATCCGCGCCTTCCGCGACACCTGGGAACTGGGCATCCACTCCTATCTGACCTACCTGCGCGACCGGCTGCTGCTGGCCCGCGAACTCCTGACCGAAAGCGGCAGCGTCTTCGTCCAAATCAGCGACCAAAATCTCCACCATGTAAGGGAGTTGATGGATGAAGTGTACACACCATCCAATTTCATCTCCGTGATATCGGTTCGCAAAACAACGAGCCAAGGGACCGCAATTTTACTTGGAACCACGACCGATTTCCTGCTGTGGTATGGGCGCGATCGTAACCGCACAAAATATCGCCAGCTATTTGTGCCACGCAGTGCCGTTGCAGATGAAAGATATGATCAGGCATTGCTAAGCGATGGCTCAGTTGTCCCCGTGGCTCAGGCACCTGAAGGTGCGCGACTATTTCGGATTGACAATTTGACAAGCTCTCGATCTGCCGGCGAGGGAGATGTGCGTGAATTTGAGTTCGGTGGCAAGAAATACGCGCCGGGAAAAGGAACCTTCAAGTCGAATCAAGATGGATTGGAGAGGTTAGCGGCAGCGATGCGCATTCAAGCTACTTCTGTCGCTGGACTAGGTTACCGCCGTTTCCTTGATGATTTCCCACTCGCGGCGATAGGTAACCTGTGGTCCGACATTAGTGGCGCTGTCCAAAGTCGTTCGGATCCTAAGGTGTATGTCGTGCAGAGTTCAACTGAGATACTTGCTCGCTGTCTTTTGATGACCACCGATCCCGGCGATCTGGTCTTCGACCCGACCTGCGGCAGCGGCACCACCGCCTATGTCGCCGAACAGTGGGGACGGCGCTGGATCACCTGCGACACCTCCCGCGTGGCACTCACCCTGGCCAAACAGCGCCTCATGACCGCCGTATTCGACTACTACGAACTGGCCCACCCGGAGGAGGGAGTCGATAGCGGCTTCAAGTATAAGACCGTGCCGCACGTCACGCTTAAGTCGATCGCCAACAACCCGGACATCAAGGAAGGCATGACGCGCGAGCAGATCGATGCCGCCATCGCCCGCCACGCCACGCAGGAGACGCTCTACGACCAGCCTTACGTGGACAAAAAGAAGACACGCGTCAGCGGCCCGTTCACGGTCGAGGCCGTGCCCGCCCCAGCGGTTAAGTCAGTGGATAGTGTTTTGGGGATAGTGGATAGCGAGGAAAGAACCGGCCACGAGCCACTATCCACTGACCACTTTGCCGCCACGGCGGCCAAAAGCGGCGAAACGCTGCGCCAAAGCGATTGGCGGGACGAGCTTCTGCGCTGCGGAATCCGCGGCAAAGCCGGCCAGCACATCCGCTTCGCGCGGCTCGAGCCGCTGCCCGGTTGCCGCTGGCTGCATGCCGACGGGGAGACGAGGCCCAGCGCCGAAGGCGCAGATCGCGTGTGCGAACCGGCGCCCGCCTACAATCCCATGCGCATCGTGGTTTCTTTCGGTCCGGAGCACGCGCCGCTGGAGCAGCGCCAGGTGGCGCATGCCATCGAGGAGGCGCATACGCTGGTGCCCAAGCCCAAGCTCATCGTCTTCGCCTCCTTTCAGTTCGATCCGGAGGCCGCCAAGGACATCGACGAGACCAACTGGCCGGGCGTAACGCTGCTCAAGGCGCAGATGAACGCCGACCTTCTCACCGACGACCTCAAGAAGAAGCGGGCCGGCAATGAATCGTTTTGGCTCATTGGCCAGCCTGAGGTGTTAGTGGTTAGTGGGGAGTGGTTAGTGGATAGCAGGAAGGAGGTTTTGGCGGCGTATGGCGTCGTTGAAAAGCTATCGGGAGCTGATAGTCTGGCAGAAGTCAATGGCCTTGGCAGGGAAGATCTATCCGCTTTCATCGCAATTGCCCAGAGAAGAGACCTATGGGATGCGCTCGCAAATGACGCGGGCGGCGGTGTCGGTTCCGGCCAACATCGCAGAGGGGCAGGCAAGGCACGGAACGGGGGAGTTTCTGCAGTTTCTGGGGGTGGCTCGGGGTTCCCTGGCCGAATTGGAGACGCTGCTGATTTTGTGCGGGAACTTGGGCTTGTTGCCGAAAGAGAGCGTCGGAAACGTGTTGAGCGATTGCGAGGAAATCGGGAAATTGCTGAGCGGGCTCGTCAAATCGCTGCGTCGCTGAGCCGCCCGCTGGCCACTATCCACTATTCACAAGTCACTATCCACGGCTTCGATTACTACAACACCAAGACCGGCGGCATCGAATCGGGCGGCGAGGACAAGATCGCCGTGTGGCTGCTCGACACCGATTACGACGGGCGCAGCCTCTACCCGCGCCAGGTCTTCTTCCCGATGGCCGGGACGAACGAGGGGTGGGCGCGGCTGGCGAAGAACCTCAAGGCTGAGATCGACGAGGAACGGATCGAAGCTTATCGGGGCACGGTGTCGCTCCCCTTCGAGGCGGGACAGCACAAGCGAATCGCCGTCAAAATTGTGGATGATCGGGGCATCGAGAGCCTGAAGGTGATGGAGCTGG
>DAOUAY010000516.1:0-5757 GCA_034432995.1 Anaerolineae bacterium
TGCAGAACTCAGGGAAGTCGTCGCCAATGGCGAAAATAGCGCGGTGGAATTCAAGGCTGCCGCAGTGCATCGTGACGCGCTGGCGCGGGAAATGGTGGCTTTTGCCAACATGCAAGGGGGCGTCATCGTGTTAGGCGTGCAGGATGATGGTGCGTGCGAGGGGCTGCCAGAAGGAGAACAATTTGAGGCATGGGTGATGAATCTGGCGCGCAACAATGTCATTCCGGCCATTGCCGTAGAATACCAGGAGTTCCTTATAGATGGGAAAAGGTTTGGCGTCATCCTCGTTCCCCGTGGGCATGATAAGCCATACCAAACGCTGGATGGTAAATACCTGATCCGTGTAGGCTCCACCAATCGCGCCGCCACGCAACCTGAGCTGTTGCGACTTTTCCAGGCTGCCGGAACTTTCCATTTTGACGCGACGCCGGTGGCGGGGACAGATATTCACGACTTGAATTTGTCCAAAGTGGCCGCCTACTTTGAACGGTATGGCCTCGTGTTCGAAGACGAGAACGAGGCCGACAAAGTCGCCATTCTGACCAACAGCGAAATCCTTGCGACCAACGGCGAGGCCACGGTTGGCGGCTTGTTGGTCTTTGGGTTGACTGTTGAACGCAATCTACCGCAGGCCGGCATCACCTTTGCCCATTTCGCGGGCGTAGAGATGGGCGACGAGTTGCTCGACCGGCAAAGCATCGTCGGCCCGCTGGACTATCAGATTGATACCGGTTTGGCGGTCATCAAGAACAATTGGCGGCTGCCCACGATTATTGCGGGAACCCAACGCGAGCCGACCGGCTTTGTGTACAGCGACAAGGTGTTCCGCGAGCTGCTCACCAATGCCGTCATCCACCGCAACTACGCCATTCACGGTTCACAGGTGCGCATCTTGATGTTCGACGACCGTCTGGAATTTCGCAGTCCAGGGCGCTTGCCCAATACCATTACGATTGAGAAACTCAAGGTCGGCGTCTCCTATGCGGTGAATCCGATTCTGGTTAAGTTTATGGAAAACCTGCGCTATACCGATCGGTTAGGGCGCGGCCTGCCGATGGTTTACCGTGAGGCGTGTCAGGCCGGGAAAGCGGTGGAATTCAAGGAAGTGGGGGAAGAGTTTTGGGTGGTGTTGGAGCGGTGAAAGGGGAAGTTCTTTTTTTGTAAGTTGTGCAATCATCCGGGCTACATATACTTGAAGCAAGGTTGAATTGTTGCAGACTGCCGAGCGTATGGCGCAAGCCGGAGCGGAGGTGGATGTGTGGCACTACGTACCGGCGTTGGCGTAAAACAAGCCGATCTGCATACCCTCGTGCGTTCGGCGACGCGCCCGCTGTGGCGATTTGGCGCGTATGTGGTCGCCGCTTCTCGCGCCCCGGTAGGGCCGGTGGGCTATGTAGAGGTGGATGCTGTCAACGGCGCAGTCTTAGCTGACGCGCACACCGCCGAGGAGATTGCTGCCCGTGGCGAATGGTGTATTGTTGAACATCAAACAAGAAACATAAGGAGGACGCAGTGACAATCGGTGACTTCCTCGTAGCACAGACCAAAGACGTAGACCTGTTCTTCCAAGAAGTCTCTTTGATGAAACAGCTCATCTTAGAGCGCACACATCCCCTGGAATTGTTGCGTGAGTTGATCTCTAATGCGGGTGCGCAGGAGGTCGGGGCAACGCATATTCACATCACCTACTACGTGCATCCCAAGTATGGACATGCCTTTGAAGTAACTGATGACGGTTGCGGTATGAATTTCACCAACAATCCCCAGTTGCCGGGACGTTTGGATCGCTTTCTGGGGTTAGGGTTGTCAGCCATTGCAGGATTGAAATCCGACGAGTTCGCCTGGAAAGGATTAGGCTCGAAACTGGCCTACAACTCGCGGCGTATTGAAATTGACACCTTCAATGGCAAGACAGCCTGTAGTGTGGTCGTTAATGAACCCTGGAAAACAATCGAAGACGGCAGGAAGCCACGCCCGGTTGTCGGTGAAACGCCCGGCACGTCAGGACAAGAAACCGGGACCACAGTGAGAGTCTTTGGTCATCCTCCGCATAGACAAGAGAATCCATTTACTTTTGAGGAAATCCGCGACTATCTCACCCACCGTACTTTCGTTGGTTTTACACGGGAGCGCCAGCTTACGCCGAGAATTACTTTGACCGTGCAGGGGCGCACTGAGGAAATCCCCTTCGGCTATCCCGAACTCGCAAAATTGCCCGCAACTCCACCCGAAGGAACGGTGATCATTGATCCACCAGTTATCATCACACGAAATCTACCCGGCAGTAATCAAAATGCCCAAATTCTGCTAAAAGGTTTCTATACGTGGGACGACCGTAACTATGGAACTATGGATTAGCTGATGTGCATCTGAATACTGGCTTGGTGTTATCGGTCAAGGGCATTCCTTACTTTACACTGGATATGCGGGAATTAGGCAGCGGTGAACTGGCAGTTGCTCGTCCCGGCGTCGGGAAGTGTTGCCTAATCGTAGAATGTGATGTCATTCAAACCGAGATGAATATCTCGCGTAGCGGCATTGTAGATTCGGCATTGGCGCATCATTTCAAGAAGCTCGTCACAGAAGCAATACAAAGGGTGGAGCGGGCAGAGGCGCATCGAGTATTTCGTATGGTTCCGCAACGGCGTAAAGAACGTACCGGAGCAAAGGAGCTTCAGACACGCAAACAGGAGTTAGAAAATCCTGAGCAGATGTGGGTCTACTGGCAAGCAAATGAAACTGTTCAGCCAGTGCGACTTTTGCGCAAGCCCGAAAATGAGACGGACACAATGGCGATACTTTGGAAACTTGAGGCGCTAAACGCGCTACCTTTCGCGCAGTTTGAAACCTTAGCCTATTCCGGCAAAGGGGCGGACTTGGTGGTTCATTTCCAGGAAGATGAAACCAGCAATCCTGAACGCTACGCAACAATGGAAGCGGAGTACCGTTTTTACAACTTCCAGGCCCATAAACACCTCATTCCGCAATTTCCCACAGTGATTTGTTGGGACATCAATCCTCAGCCTCGACTTTCTGTCCAGAAAACCTCAAAACCTTACAAGTTCGTAGTTCACCTTGAAGAAACTACACTGCGCATATATGCGCTCAGCCAGATACCAGGAATATTTGTGGCGAGTGAAGAAGATATGAAACGCAAACGGACGAACAAAGCCTGGGCATCTAACTTATAGACAAGGGGGCACCCTAATGATCAAACTCACCTGGTCCGGCAAATACGACGTCAACGGCAAGAAGCGCCCGGATGGTAAGTTGCCCTTACGCTCCAAATTGGCGGAAACACGCAACGCAACTTGGCGAAATCAGAATCAAAGATTACCTAGAAAAGCTCTTTTACTTTATCGCCAAGCTGCGGGATGCTGCAAAACAAAACCGTCCGGTTTAACGACCTCATCGGGGAATAGGCTTTTCGCCAGCACCGTTCTGCCCAAATAAGTGTAAGCGGTGGCTGTCGTTTTCAAGGCATAGGATTGCCGACCCGGTGGAAACACCACAACGGCGCGTTTATGGGGAAACAGGTTCTTGATCTTTTTCAGAGGGCCAACCAAATCACTATCTGCGGATATGAGCAGGGCAACATCAAAAGCATCTCGAAAAGAATCGGTGAGTAATTCGATAGCGATATTTACATCGGTCATCTTTTCATGATGGGTTGTGTAAGTGTAACCACAATTCCGACAGGTGATGGTGTCTTCCAGGTAATGCCCGTAATAGATTTGAAAATCGGGCAATGTTTCCAAAGCTTCAAGATAGGTATTTTGCCGCCGTTGTTTATCGGACGAATCTGAGATTTTGGCGGTAAAGTACTTGGTAACAACCAAATGTTGATCAGGGGTGAGCAAATTTAGAGCGACTTCTTGTAGATTAAGCCAGTAGAATTGTTTCCAACCTTTGGAGCGCAATCCGTAGTATAGATTGAATCCGTCAATGTAGGCGATCACACGTTTCATAATTTGTCCTTAACAAAGAGACAGCCCGCCCTTGCGGGCGGGCGTCGGCCCGGAGATGCTATCTCCGGGGGGGTATACTTTTATTCTAGCAGAATCCAGAAGAATGTCAATCCTCAACCGCAAATTTTGGCGGAAAGTCCTCCTTCCACCAGAACTCTACCGGCGTTCCGGTAGGAAACGCGCCCACGTCGCTGCCAGGCGAGTCGGGTTGCAGACAGAAGTTACCTTCTGCGGGTGATACAAACAGCGGCTCGCCGATGATCGGCTGGTCTCCATTGAAAGCGTAGATGTCGGCGAAGTCATCCGGCGCCCACCCGGCACGGATGGGGTAGGTGACGGCGTTCGTGTCGTGAATCAGATTGCGCGTGATGCTGATCTGCTTCTGCGCGAAGAGCGCCGCGATGTCGTCGCCCTCTTGCAGATAGCGGTCGCTGTAGCCGATCTGGAAGCCTTTGTTGTCGCTGATGATGTTGTCGCGGATGACGACGCTTTCCAGGTTGGCGGAGAACAGGTACAACCCGCCGGTGATCCAGTGGTACTGCGTGGGCGGGTTCGCCGGGCCGTAGCCGTTGTGGTGGACGGTGTTGTTGTAAATGTGGATGCCGGTGCGCCGCCCGTCGCCGCCCCAACGGCCAAACAGAATCCCCGTGCCCCGGTTGTTGTAGAGCAGATTGTGGTGGATGCGGACGTTGCGCGCCTCGTGCCCGCCCTCCACGGAAATCGCCAGACCTGCCCCCCGGCAGTCGTGAACGACGTTGTGATCCACCTCGATGTCTTCCAATACCCCGAACCAGCTATCCACATACAACCCCTGGCGGTCTACGTGATGGATGTAGTTGTGATGCGCGCGCCCGTGCGCGCTGGTCTCCTTCACGTCGATGCCCTCTTTGTCGCAGTCGTAGACGTGGTTGTAGGCGACCTCGAAATGGCGCGCCCCGGCGATGCTGATCGCCTCGTGGGGCGGCTCGCCCTGGCGGACGTAGCCTTTCGGCAGCATCTCCCAGGTGTTGGCGCGGGTGACGGTGTTGCCGAGGATTTTGATGTGCGCGGTGACGCCGTCTGTCCCGTGGGTGCGCCAGACGCCGATGCCGGGGCTGAACGTCGTATCGGCGGTGTTGTTGAGCAACTCGATGTGTTGCGAATCGCGCACCATAAAGCCGGCCTGGTGTGAGTATCGTATTGTGAGGCCGATTACGCGGATGTAGGCCTTGCGCTCGATGTTGAAGCTCCCGGCGTCATGGGAGAAGTGAGCGGGCGGGTCGTTGTCGATGGCCGAGGCATCCAGCACCGGCTGCTCGCCGGGATAGGCGCGATACGTGATCCAGGCATCCTCGCGCCCGGAATGGGCAGGCCGGACTTGCTGAGGTAGCGCGTAGAGGCCGCCGCGCAGGTAGACGGTTTGCCCGGCCTGCAAGACTTCCGCCGCGTGGTTGACGGTGGCCCACGGCTGCGCGAACGTGCCGGGGTTGGCGTCGTCGCCGTCCGGCGCGACGAAGAAGACGGCGGCGGTTAGCGGCACGGCGGCAGTGGGCGACGGTGCGGATGTCGCGGTAGGTGTAGGCGTTGGCAACTCTGTTGTGGTACAAGCAGTCAATCCTGCAATAACGATCATCATCCACCTCGGTAATAGAAAACGAGTCATAGAAATGTTCCTTGTAACAAACCACTAACGTAACTTTTGTGCAACTAGAAGCCGAATTGTGAAAAACGGCTCAAAAAGAGAACTTTTACAAGTGAACCTTGCGGCGTAAGCTTATGGCATCTTGCCCAGGAGGCGTTGCCATGCGCG
>DAOUAY010000517.1:0-1769 GCA_034432995.1 Anaerolineae bacterium
AACGAATGGGGCAACGAATGAACGAATTTCGGCCTCGGCGGGACGAAAAACTCGCGTGCAGCCAGCATCCATTCGTTTATTCGTGCAAGAATTCGTTGTCGGCGACCATGCCTGAACAGTTACAAAACTTTAACCTTACCTGAGGGAAAGAAATATGAGAGAGGGAGAAGCACATCCACGCATAGAAATCAACCCCAATATAATGTTTGGCAAACCGGTCATCAAGGGAACGCGGATCACAGTAGAACACTTACTGCGCAAGTTGGCCGGTGGAATGTGGGTGGAACAAATTCTGAACGATCATCCGCATCTTACCCCGGATGACATATACGCGGCTGCCGAATTTGCTGCCGATTATATGGCACAAGAGGACGTCATTTTCGCCGGAGTATGACATCCGTGAGATTCCTGGCCGATGAGTGTTGTGACACAGCAACCGTTGACGCATTACGCGAGGACGGACATGATGTGCTGTATGCAATCGAATCACTGCGTGGCGTAACAGATGATGTTATTTTAGAGCGTGCGTTTACTGAAAGCCGTGTTCTGCTGACGGAAGATAAAGACTTCGGCGAACTGGTTTATCGGTTACGCTATCCCGCCTATGGCGTCATCTTGCTGCGCTTCGACGTGCAAGACGCAATGTCGAAGATCCCCCGGCTTCGCGTGCTGCTAGACCACGAAAAGGATCGCATTCCTGGCGCTTTCGTCGTATTAGACGCTACAAAAGCCCGAGTGCGCCCTTTGCGTTAATCCGTGCGGATTACTCGAACAAATCTGTGCTGAGATACCTTTCGCCAGTATCCGGCAATAGCGTGACCACGGTTTTGCCTGCGCCCAACCGCGCCGCGATTTCGAGCGCCCCCGCGACCGCCGCCCCCGAAGAGATGCCCACGAGCAAGCCCTCGCGCCGCGCCAGTTGGCGCGCCATCCGCGGACTCGGCTTCCGTCACCGGCATGATCTCATCCACCACGCTCCGGTCGAACACCGGCGGCACGAAGCCCGCGCCCATGCCCTGAATTTTGTGCGGTTTGGCCTCCCCGCCGGAGAGAACCGGCGACTCCGCCGGTTCAAGCGCCACCACATACACGTGCGGTGCGGCAGATTTGAGATACTGCCCCACCCCGCTGATCGTGCCGCCGGTTCCTACCGCGCCGACGAAAGCGTCCAGATGCGGAACCTGAGCCAGGATTTCAGGTCCGGTCGTCAGGCGATGCACATCGGGATTGGCGGGGTTCGCAAACTGGTTTGGCATCCACGCGCCGGGATTCTCGCGCACGATCGCTTCCGCTTTGGCAATCGCGCCCTTCATCCCCTGCGCGCCCGGCGTCAACACGGATTCTGCACCGTAGGCCTTGAAGATCGCGCGGCGCTCGACGCTGACCGAGTCGGGCATCACCAAAATCACGCGGTAGCCCTTGAAGGCGGCGACCATCGCCAGCCCGATGCCGGTGTTGCCGCTGGTGGGTTCCACGATGAACGCGCCGGGCTGCAAAAGCCCGTCACGCTCTGCGGCTTCGATCATCGCCAGGCCAATGCGCTCTTTGACGCAGCCGCCGGGGTTTTGTCGTTCCAACTTCGCCCACACCGTCGCCATACCCGACGCGACGACACGCTGTAACCGCACCACGGGCGTGCGTCCTACCAGGTCAAGGACACTGTCCGCCACCAGACCATAAAAATCATCTCGCTTTACATCCATGATTTGGCTTCCTCCAAAACGAAGGCTTCTTCCGCCGGGACCTCAAGGCTTTCCAACTCGCTCAAA
>DAOUAY010000518.1:0-6581 GCA_034432995.1 Anaerolineae bacterium
AAGGCGCCTTGGACTTTGCGCGTCTGTTGTCTTTGATTCGCACTTGGGAACAGCAAGGTCAAGACTTCTTCTCCACTGCGCACGGACTGCTTTCGCAGTCATGCTCATAAAACTAAACGGTTACAGCGATTCAAGAAGAAGTTGAGGACGCTAAAGAGGATTTTCAAACTAAACGGTATTACATACGGCTATTTCGAGTCACAGGAGAAATTGCATTTGAAGACAACGAAAAGGTGGTATATTTTCACTGTATCGTCGATAATGATAAACGCGTGTCACTTTCATCATACGATACTTCTTCAAAGGCTACGGCATCCACGGCGCGTACTGGCACAACAACTTCGGCACACCGATGAGCCACGGCTGCGTCAACCTCTCCCTGCCGGATGCGGAATGGTTTTACAACTGGGCGCCGATGGGCACGAAGGTCGTGACGCACTACTAGAAGCCACGGACGAACCACTATCCACGATTCGACGACGCGGAGGCGCGCCGGCGTGATTTTTCAACCACGCCGGCGCGCTTTTCAAACCTTCGCAAGAGTGACTGGCTTGCGACCTCAGACTTTCAGCGGCGTGTAGGGCAACCCAAACGCCTCGGCCACAGCCTGGTAGGTCACTTTGCCCTGGTAGATGTTGACGCCCAGGGCCAGCGATTTGTCGGCGGCGACGGCGGCTGCAAAACCTTGATCGGCCAGTTTGACGACGTACGGCAGCGTGGCGTTGGAAAGGCCGTTGGTGCTGGTGCGCGGCACCGCGCCCGGCATATTGGCCACGCAGTAGTGCAACACGCCATCCACATAATAGGTCGGGTCGGAGTGGGTGGTGGGGTGGGTGGTCTCCACGCAGCCGCCTTGATCCACGGCCACGTCGACGATGACGCTGCCGGGCTTCATCGTCGAGACCATCTCGCGGGTCACCAACTTGGGCGCTTTGGCCCCCTTGACCAATACCGCCCCAATCAACAGATCGGCGGTGCGCACGGCGCGGGCTATGCTGTAGGGGCTGGACGTCAGGGTTTCGAAGTTGCCGTGCAGGATTTCGCTCAAGACGCGCAGGCGGTCGATGTTGATGTCGATCAAGACGACTCTGGCGCCCATGCCCAGGGCCATTTGCGCCGCGTTCGTCCCGACCACCCCACCGCCGACAACGACCACTTTGGCCGGCTGAACGCCGGGAATCCCGCCCAGCAATTTGCCGCGACCGCCGGCTTGCCGCTCCAGGTAGTGCGCGCCGACCTGAATGGACATCCGTCCGGCGACCTCGCTCATGGGGGTCAACAATGGCAAAGCTCCATTAGGCAGTTCGACCGTTTCGTAGGCCACGCCGGTCACGCCGCTCTGCATCATCGTCCGGGTGAGCGTCTCCGCAGCGGCCAGGTGGAGGTAGGTGAAGAGGACCAGGTCGGGGCGTAGATATTTGTACTCGGCGGGCAGCGGCTCCTTCACCTTGACGATCATGTTGGCCTGGGTCCACACCTCCTCAGCCGAGGGGATGATTTTGGCCCCAGCGGCGGCGAAGTCTGCGTCGGTGAAATAGCTGCCCTCGCCCGCTCCCGTTTCGACCAACACCGTATGGCCGCGCTCGTTGAGTTGGTGCACGCCACCCGGCGTCATAGAGACGCGATATTCATTGTCCTTGATTTCCTTTGGAACACCGATGATCATACGCAATTCCTCCTTTTGACAAATGAGGTATGACGCATACAATCTCAACCTGCAATGCTATTGTATGCTCGATGCCACTTCCTGACAAATCCAGACCTCGTCCTCTGCGGTCTGCGCAGTGAGAAAATCGCCCTGTTTTTGCGCCCACGACGTAAGTTGACAGTCTGCTCCATTCTTCCTATACTATGTCCAGAACAGAAATTCACCCCACGGTGCGCAACGTTCGGAACTTCAACTAACACCGCCGACTGCGCCGTGGCGGGTTCTTCGTAGTAAGATGAGGTATCAAGATGCCTATACTCACGCCCGAAGATGAAGCCCGACAGGCCATCGACCGGATGCTCGAAGCGTCCGGCTGGCAGGTGCAGACGCGCCAGCAGATGAACTGCACGGCGGCCCCTGGCGTGGCGGTGTGCGAGTTTCCGCTGACCACCGGCGAGGTGGATTACATGCTCTTCGCCCAGGGACGGCCTATCGGGATCGTGGAAGCCAAGCCCGCCGGGACGTCGCTGAGCGGCGTGGAGCCGCAGGCGATGAAGTATTGCGAGGGCCTGCCGTCCGCGCTGCGCTCGCTGGCCTGGCGCGATCCACTGCCTTTCCGCTATGTATCCACCGGCGTCGAGACGTATTTCGCCGATGACCGCGATCCCGACGCCCGCAGCCGCCGGGTGTTCACGTTCCACCGGCCCGAAACGTTGGTGAAATGGGTGACGTCATCCATGGCCGTGGTAGGGGCGAGGCAATCCTCACACGGTTCTGCAATAGAAGGTATTGTGGAAAACGCCGAACCTGCGCCGTCCACGACCTGGTGGGGATTGCCTCGCCCCTACGACCACGATACCACGGCCCGCGTCGCCGATCCGCGCACGCCGTACACGGCGCACGTGCAAACGTTGCGTTCGCGGTTGCGGACGATGCCGCCGTTGATCACCACCGACCTGTGGCCCGCCCAAATCCGCGCCATCCAAAACCTGGAAGCCTCGCTGACCCAGGATCGACCGCGCGCCCTCATCCAGATGGCGACGGGCAGCGGCAAGACGTATACCGCGGTCAATTTCGTCTATCGCCTGATCAAGCACGCGGGCGCGAACCGGGTGCTCTTCATGGTGGATCGTACCACGCTGGGCCGGCAGGCGTTCAACGCATTCGCCCAGTTCACCACGCCCGACGATGGGCGCAAGTTCGCCGAACTGTACAACGTGCAGCACATGCAGTCCAACGTCCTCGATCCGGTGAGCAAGGTCTGCATCACCACCGTGCAGCGCCTCTTTTCGATGCTGCGCGGCGAGCCGGACCTGCCGCCGGAACTGGAAGACCGCCCGCTGGCCGAGATCGAGGCCATATTGGGCGACCAGCCGCGCGAGGTGGTCTACAATCCCAATTTCCCCATCGAGTATTTCGATTTCATCGTCATCGACGAGTGCCATAGGTCCATCTACAACGTTTGGCGGCAAGTTTTGGAGTACTTCGACGCCTACCTCATCGGCCTGACAGCGACGCCATCCAAGCAGACCTTCGGCTTCTTCAACCAGAATCTGGTGATGGAGTACACCGACGCGCAGGCCGTAATCGACGGCGTCAACGTGGACGGCTGGGTGTACCGCATCCGCACGCGCATCACCGAGGAGGGCAGCACCGTGGAGGCCGGCGAGGTGGTGGGCAAGCGCGACCGCACAACACGCGCGGAACGCTGGGAGCAACTCGACGAGGACCTGGACTACGCCGGGGAACAGCTCGACCGGCAGGTGCAAACGCCCGACCAGATCCGCACCGTGCTGCAAACCTTCCGCGACCGGCTGCCGGTGGACATCTTCCCCGGACGCACCGAGGTCCCCAAAACGCTGATCTTCGCCAAGGACGACAACCACGCCGAAGAGATCACGCGCATCGCCCGCGACGTGTTCGGCAAAGGCGACGCCTTCTGCCAAAAGATCACCTACAAAGTGACCGGGCGCAAGCCGGAAGACCTGATCAACGACTTCCGCAACAGCTACAACCCGCGCATCGCCGTCACCGTGGACATGATCGCCACCGGCACGGACGTGCGGTCGCTGGAAGTCCTGCTCTTTATGCGCAACGTCAACTCGGCCAACTTTTTCCGCCAGATGCGGGGACGCGGCACGCGGGTGGTCAGCGAGACCGAGTTGCAGAGCGTGACGCCCAGCGCCCGCCGCAAGACGCACTTCGTGCTCGTGGATGCGGTCGGCGTCGTCGAACATCCCAAGATCGATGCGGGCGGCGTGGATCGCAAGCGGTCGGCCTCGCTCGCGGTGTTGCTGGAGCGCTTTGCCTTCGGTATCTACAACGAGGACGACTTCGAGTCGCTGGCGGTGCGCCTTTCGCGGCTGGACACCGTGCTCACGGATGACGAGCGGGGTGCAATCGCCGCGCTGACGGGCGGCAAATCCCCGCGCGCGCTGGCGGTGGATTTGCTCGACGCCATCAATCCCGACGTGGTGTGGGAGCGGGCCGCGACGCTCGCCGGGCCGGATGTCGCACCCACGCCGGAACATCGCGCGCAGGCCCAGGCCGAGACGATGTGGCTGGCCGCCGAACCGTTCAACGACCCCGATCTGCGCCAACAGTTGCGGAACGTCCAACAGCGCAACGAGATGACGATCGACATTGTCAGCCGGGACGCGCTCATCGACGCGGGGTACAGCGAAGCCGACACCGAGCGCGCGCGGGAGATGACGGCCTCATTCCGCGCGTTCCTGGAAGCGAACCGCGACGAAATCACCGCGCTACAACTGCTCTTCGGCCAGCCTTACGGGCGGCGCGACCTGACGCTGCGCGAAATCGAAGACCTCAAAGCGCGCATCGAACAGCCGCCGCACGTCTGGACGACGGAATCGCTCTGGCAGGCTTACGCCCAACTGGAAAGGGACAAAGTGCGCGGCGTGCGCGCCGAGCGCGTGCTCACCGATCTGGTCTCGCTGGTGCGCCACGCCGTCCAACTGGACGACGAACTGATCCCCTACCCGGAGCGCGTGCAACAGCGTTACGCCGACTGGCTGGCGGCGCAGGAAGCGAACGCGCGTGAGAGACACGCGCCCACGTTCACCGAGGGGCAACGCTGGTGGCTGGATCGTATCGCGGAGGCCATCGGCGTGAACCTGACCGTGACGCCGCAGGATTTCCAATACGGCGAACTGTTCCGGCGCGGCGGATGGCGCGCCGCCCAACGCGTCTTTGGCGACGAATTGCCCGCCCTAGTGGACGCCCTGAACGCCGCATTACTGTAGGGGCGACGCATTTCCCGCACGATGCCACCGGACAACTCACCTATGAAAACCCGACAAACCGATCCATCCCAGATGAAACTTGGAAATGCGTCGCCCCTCCCCCCCGACGACGACCGCCCGCCGTTGCCGGAGGGGTGGGTGTGGACGACGATTGGGGAAGCCTGTTATGTTGAGCGAGGTATAACATTTCCATCCTCGGCAAAGAGCAGTGAAAACGAAAATGACACGATAGCTTGTTTACGGACAGCAAACGTTCAAGAGGTGGTGGATTGGCAAGATTTGATCTATGTGCCAAAGAGTTACGTTAAAAACGAGGAAAAACTGCTTCGTCAAAATGATATTCTAATTTCCATGGCGAATAGTGTTGAATTAGTTGGCAAAGTATCATTTGTGTCGAAAGTTGAAGAAGAAAGCTCATTTGGTGCTTTCATTGCTGCAATTCGAACATTGGAGCACTTCGCTCCGAAATTTCTGTTCTATTATCTTCGCACAAGTGAGATGATGGAAAGAATGCGAAATGCTTCGAGTCAAACCGTCAACATTGCCAATCTATCTCTTGGCAGGTTGATTCCTCTTCCAGTTATTTGCGCCCCCCTCCCCGAACAACACCGCATCGTTGACGCCATCGAAACCCAATTCACGCGCCTGGACGCCGCCGTCGCCGCCCTGCACCGGGTCAAGGCCAACCTGGCGCGGTACAAGGCATCCGTGTTGAAGGCCGCCTGCGAAGGCCGTCTGGTCCCCACCGACGCGAAATTGTATCGTGTACGTCGTAGGGGCGAGGCAACCCCGCAGGCATCCATTTATGCGCAGATGTGTGAGGACGCGCGTAAGGGCGAGGCAACCCCACAACCATCCACGTATGCGCAGATGCGTGAGGATACCGAGACCCCTGATCCAGAAGAACCTGGCGGGGGTTGCCTCGCCCCTACGGATACGGATACCGGCGCTGCCGCATACGAACCCGCCGATGTGTTGTTGCGGCGCATTTTGGCGGAACGTCGCGCCCGGTGGATGGCGGAAAATCCCGGCAAACGGTACGTGGAACCGTCAGGGCCAGACACGTCGGGGTTGCCGGAATTGCCGGAGGGGTGGTGTTGGGCGACGGTGGAACAGTTAACAATTCTATCTCAAAACGGCACTGGCAAGAGACGGTCTGGAATTGGAAACCCAACCATTGTTCTTCGGCTTGCCGACATTGTAGGTGGTGAAGCAATAAGCCTTGATGATGTACGAAGGATAAAACTACAAGATGACGAAATTGAAAAGTACAAACTCGTGGAAGATGACTTGTTATGTATTCGCGTAAATGGAAGCCCAGATTTAGTCGGGCGCGTTATCCATTTTACTGGTTCTGATGAAGCGATAGCTTTTTGTGATCATTTCATCCGCTTTCGCTTAGCACTAGCTGAATTGGCCGATTTTTTGACAATGAACTTTCACACTGATCGAATTCGTAAATATATCGATCTAAACAAGGTTTCAAGTGCAGGTCAAAATACCGTTAGCCAAACAACCATGAATGCCGTGACTATACCCCTCCCCCCCCTCGCCGAACAACACCGCATCGTCGCCGAAGTCGAACGCCGTCTGTCGGTCGTCGCGGAGGTGGAGGCTGCCGTGGAGGCGAATCTGGCCCGCGCCGCGCGTCTGCGCCAGGCGATATTGCG
>DAOUAY010000519.1:0-29063 GCA_034432995.1 Anaerolineae bacterium
AATCCTATATGGTGTCATTTGTCACCTCAAAGGGGTAGTGTAGACTACCCACTAACCAATTTATGACGAGGTGAACACAATGAACACAGGTGAAATTGCACGTTTACAAGCCAAGACGCCGGAACAACGCTTTCTGCGGGTGCTGGAACAGGAATTCCACCAGCCGCCCCGCGTGGCCCAAGCCGTGCTGGAAGAAGCACAGGCCTGTTTGCTCGGCCATAGCGACTTGCTCCGGCCGGGGCAAGTGCGGGTGCTCTTGGCGCGCCGCGCGGCGGCGGCTAGCCAAGCTCTGCCGGTCACGGCGACGCGGGAAGTCGTGTGGACTGTCGATGCCGGACGCGAAGATTTGCAAGTGCGCCAGCAGGCGGGACGACAGGAATTGCGCCGGGTGCGCCTGCAACGCTTGCTCGACGAGGCGGTAGCACAAGACGCGGCCGCCACACAAGAAGACTTGGCGCACGCGCTGCAGGTGTCGGTGCGGACCATCAAACGCGACTGCGCCATTCTGGAAGGCCGTGGGGTCTATCTCCCGACCCGCGGCAATCTGCACGGCATCGGGCGCGGGCAGACCCACAAAGCACAGATTGTGGGCCGCTGGTTGCAGGGCGAAACCTATGATCAGATTGCTCAGCACACGCACCACTGCCCGGCTTCCATTCAGCGTTACGTACAGGCCTTTGCGCGGATCGTGCATCTGCACCAACAAGAGTTAAGTGCCCCGCAGATCGCGCTGCTGGTGGAGCAGAGTCTCTTTCTGGTGCAGGAATACTTGGCGATCTATCGCACCTATGCCAGCCCGGAGTGCCGGGCACGCCTGGAAGAACAACTCCAGCGCTTCCAGGCGGCGCGCCCTGAAAAAAAGAGGGCGTCATGAGTCAGCCCGCCTATGTGGGCGCCGCCCAACGCACCTTCCAAGCCGCGCTGGTGTTTATGCTGGAGCACGACTATGGCCTGCTGGGGAGTCAGCGAGTGTTGACGTTGCTCGCGCAGGATGTCGAAGCCCTGGCTGCACAATTCTATCCCCAGCCGGAGCACCTCGCGAGTGGGTGGATGGTCTTCACGGCGACCAAAGCCAGTGGCCCCAAAGCGCACCCTGGGCAGACCGCCGTTGAACAAGAGCTCGTGACTTTAGCCTGTCCCGTGCTCCTGCCAGAGGACGCGCAACAGTTAGCCACGTTACCCACTGGACAAGCACGGCGCACGGCCTACCAGCAGTGGCTACAACACCGCCTGGTGCGCATCATCGAGTACGGCTGGCAGTATCCGCAGGGTCCGGCCTTGTTCACGCTGGCCGATCTCGCAGCGATGCTGGGCCTCACCACCGTCCAGGTCAGTCAATTGTTAAAGACCGCCCGCCAAGCGACGGGCAAGCCCTTGCTCACCAAGGGCTATTACTTCGATCAAGGGCAGCGCCCCACGCATAAAGCGGAAACCATTGCGCTGTATGAAGCGGGCCTGGATGAAGCCGCCATCGCCCGGCAGCTCCAACACGACTTGAGCAGCACCGGCAAGTACATCCGCGATTACGAGCGGGTGAAACTGCTGCTCAAACAAGCCTTGCCGCCCGCGCAGTTCCCGCGGCTCCTGGACATGCAGCCCAGTGTGGTGCAGGCCTATCTCGCGCTGGTGCAAGAGCATCACCCGGAACTGTGCCCGGACGAGGTGTCCCCTTCGGGGGCTTGACAATGGTGACACTTGGCACTATCTAAGATTTTCACCACGGAGACACAGAGGGCACGGAGTTTTATTTAACTGCATTTTGATAAAATTGATATTGCTAACCGGAAAATCAATTTCATTCAAGATAAAAAATAAAGATTTCTCTGTGTTCTCCGTGTCTCTGTGGTGAATTTTCCTTTTTGCAGTAGGGTCAATAGATGAGTTTTACAATCCAACTTTCAACCTGTAACTTGTAACTATCTCGAAGGAGCACAACGATGCACTGGATCACCTCACTGGCCTGGCTTGGCGTTTTTGCGTTGACTGCGGTAGGGCGCACGTTGGAAAGCGGCGTCTGGGAAGGGCACGTGACCTTTGGTCGGGGAGGCAGCAGTTTCAACCCATGCGGCTCGAAAGAGACCTGGTGGGTGAAAAGCAAGGGATTCAGCAAAACCGCCGAGAAGCTCC
Organism: Anaerolineae bacterium; assembly: GCA_034432995.1. GTDB lineage: Bacteria > Chloroflexota > Anaerolineae > B4-G1 > SLSP01 > DSWT01. The sequence goes on from DAOUAY010000519.1 coordinate 2,128, forward strand.
AGGAGGATTACAACCACATCGCGCAAAAGCCCTATGAGCCAGTCTACGTCCGCATCAGCGGCGACGTCAGCCGCAAAGGGCAGTACGGACGCCTCGGCTCATACCAGCGGGTGCTCTACATCGAAGAAGTGCTCGACATCCGCCCCAAGAAGGATGACGACTGCAAGCCGGCGAAGCGAATGAGCGAATGAGCGAATCGGCGAATGAGCGAATCAGCGAATCGGCGAATGAGCGAATCGGCGAATCGGCGAATGAGCGAATCGGCGAATGGGCAAATGAGCAAATGGTAATTTGAGGTATGGCGTCGTTTGCGTGCGGTGGCACGGTCGGAGACCGGCCACCGCTTTTCGTGAGACGGTATACCTGGCAGACTCTAAGGTAAAGACACAGTTTGCTCTGAGCCGAAGATCACCGGCAGATAAAGCCTGTACAATCCCACGGTCACGATGCGCGATACAGTCTTCTGGCTACAGGGATTGGCCACCGTCATAGTGACGGTATACGGCAGCACCACGGTGTTCGCCGGGAACGTATGTGTGACGACCTCCCCATGGGCAAGCGGATTGCCCTCCCCGAAATCCCACGCGTAATCGACCGGCGGCGTGGCTAACAGCACCGTGCCGGTAAATGTGACCGTCTGCCCGCTGGCAGGTCGGGACGGGGTGTAGCTGAAAGACGGATCGACCACCGGCAGACAATCCGCGGAAATCGCGGCGGTTGTCAAATCGCTGTAGGCTGAAACGCCCGTGCCGGATACCGTCACCCGCGCGGTGTCGGTGATGCCGGTGAAGATCTCCCAGGGGACTGTCACCAGCGCTGTGACCGGTGTGGTGGCTTGCGGCGCTAATGTCACCAACGTGGGCGTCAACGTCGTCGGCCACGTCGCGCGGGAGAGCGTCAGGCTGTACACATCGGTGATGTTGCCGGTATTGGTCAGCGCGAGGGTGTACACCACCGTTTTTCCCACGTCGCCGTTCGCCATGATCTCCGGCGGCCAAAGCGCCAGGCCGTACACCGCATCCGCCGTCGTGTGGAGCGTGGCGCGCGCGCTGCGGGAGGGATCGCCCGCCGATGTCACCGTCACCGTGACCACGTCCGCCATCCCATACAATGTCTCCGTGGGGATCGTGACCGTCACCGGGAACGACAAAGTAGCTCCGGCCAAAAGCGGCCCGATGGCTCCCGGCGCGGTCGTCTGCCAGCGCGCGCCTGTCAATGTAACGGTGAAGCTGTCCGTTGTCGTCCCGGTGTTGGTGATGTGAAACGTTGTGCTCACCGCCTGGCCCGGCGCGCCGCGCTGTACAGCCGTTGTGGGCGTGACGCTGACGCCATATTCGACCGGCGTCGCCAACGCCGCATCCACTGCCGATTTGACATCCAGCCGCCCGTAGCCATAAACGTTGTTCGGCCAGCCGCTGCTGCTGCACGCTGTTGAGGCGATGTGGAAGGCGTTGTCATTCAGCAGTTGCTCTGTTGCGGTGATCTGATTCTTGAGCGCCGGAGCTGCCGACCACAACAGCGCCACCGCTCCGGCGACGTGCGGCGCGGCCATCGACGTGCCGCTCTTAGTGCCGTATGCGCCATTGAGCACGCACGAACGCACGTTCGTTCCCGGCGCGGTGAGGTCGGGTTTGCGGCGGTTGCTGCCGTCCACCGTTACCGGGCCACACCCACTGAAAGAAGCGATGGTGTCTGCGCCGGTGGTTAGCGCCCCTACCGTGTACGCCGCCCCATAGAGCGCCGGAGGATCACTAATGGTTGTGCAATTCGGTTGTGGACATCCGGCGTTCCCTGCCGAAACGACCGTCATAATGCCGGCCGCACGCTGCGCTTCCACGGCGGCTTGCAACGTAGACCACGAACAGCCCTCCGACGGCGGACACGTCCACGAGTTGTTGGTCACGTCGGGCGCTTTGCTCGGATCGCCCTGGGCGGGCTTCCCACCGACGGGATAAGGCGCGAGGAAAAACTCGAAACATTCCAGGTACGTCGCCGGCGTGCCGTACCCCACATTCATATTGCGGCAGCCAATCCACTGCGCGCCGGGGGCCATCCCGATTTGGTTCGTTCCGCCATCGTCGCCGACGATCGTGCCCATCGTGTGCGTGCCGTGGCTGTAATCGTCGCACGGCACAGGCGAATCCGCGCCGCAGGAACCCCCGCCGCTGTGAATGGCATCGTGCCAGTTGTAGTCGTGGTTCGCCGTCACGCCGTTCCAACCGCGATAGTGCGGTTTGAGCGCCGGATGCGCCCACTCGTAGCCGGTATCCTGCCCACCAACGACGACGCCTTGCCCGGTGAAGCCCATCGCCCAGACTTCCGGCGCGCGCACGTAGGTGATGTTCGGCTCGATGGCGGCAGGCGCAGCAGCGAGCAGCATGTCGAACGGGCGCGCGGGCTGCGGCAGCGCGTTGTGGATGCGCGGGTTGCCCTCGATGCGCGCCACATCGGGCCGCGCCGCCAATGCTTGCGCCAGAGCAGCGTCTCCCTTCACCCAGATCAGGTTGACGATGTAGTAGGCGCGATGCTCCACACCGCGCGCGTTGAGCCACGCGAGCAGCGGCGCTTGCGAGGTCTGCGCTGTGCGCCACAACGTCTCGTAGACGTAGCGACCCTTTTCGGCCTTCGTTTGTAGTCGCGCCGCGCCGCTGAGATCGGCCTGCGCGGCCAACACAACGAGGAATTCGGCTTCCGCGCCATCGGCGGTGTGCGCGAGGACCCACGGGGCGATTTTGTCCGGCGCGGCGCGCAGCGTGGCAGAAGGCGCGCCGGATAGGCCGATCAACAACGCAACAAATAAAGCGACGCGGCAGAATCGATTCATAGGTTTCACCTCCAGAATAATGCTACTTCAACGCTTCAGGCGGATCACAATCCGCCGCCCTCGCAACCCTCCCCCCCTTAATCCCCCCCGATGGGGGAGAGAAAGGATGGCCAAGACTGTCTTCCCCCTCTGAAGGGCATTAAGGGAGGGAAATCAGTTCACACTATGGACCGCGCAAAACCACGGGCAGGTAGACGTAAAAGGTCGGCGGCTCAAGCGCCGTCGTCAGAACGGCCTGCGCCTGCACGGAGGGCGCTTCGACGATGGTGGCAGTCACGGTCAACGTGAGTGGGGCCGCCAGCAGCGCCGTGCCTGAGTCAGGGATCGTCACGGTCACCGTCACCGGAGCAGCGCCGCCGAACGGCAAGCTCACCTGCGCGGGGACGATCTGCACCGGCCAGACGCCCGGCGTGGTTGTCAAAGCGACCGTCGCCGGCAGCGCCCCGACGTTGGTTACAGTCAGATGATGGGACACCGTCGCCCCAGGCAGCCCGGACCGGTACGATACCGGCGGCGACAGTTCCAGGTCATAAGGAGCCGCCACCGCCGCCGATAACTCCAGCTCCGCAGGAGCCGTCAGGCCTGGCCAGGAGGCGGTGATCTGACTGGTGAAGGTATCCAGATCGGTTCCGGCCGGGATCAGCGCCGTCCAGGTGAAGGTCTGCACGGCCTCAGAATCCGACGCCAGATCGCGCCAGACCAGCATCCCCGGCGTGACGCTCGCGGCTGCCGGTGTATGGGCCAACACCGTCACCGAGGCAGGCAAGGTGAGGGTCAGGACGCCGTCCGTCATCGGCAACAGGCTGTCGTTGAACACCGTCAAGGTATAGGTGACCGGAATGTCCGGCCACACGCGCGTTGGTTGGGGCATCAGCGTCAGTTCGAGGCGGGCCGGGGGCGGCGACAGGCCCAGCCACGCCAATCCGTCGCGCAGGATGGCGGCCCGCGTTGCGCTATCGGCGACGCCTTCCACCCCAAAAGCGAGGTAGATCAGCCGGCGCGCGCCATCGTCCACGGCCAAGCCTGCCGCGCCGGTGGTGTAGGTGAAGACCGGCGTGGCTGCCGCGTCGTAAGGGGCGATCACGTCCGGGCTGGTCTGATTGTCGGCCCCGCTCCCGCCGGAAAGCGTCGCGGTCAGGCCGGTGTAGAACGAAAGGCCAACAGTTTCACTCACAGCGGCGTTGTCCTGGACGAACGCCGCGTGCAAGACGTCGCGGAAGAAAGCGCCGTTGTCGTTCTTGATGTCCATCCCGATGTTCTGCCCGGTCACGAACAGCCGCCCGCCGGCATCGAGATACGACAGCAATGTGATCTGCTCAGCGCGCGTCAGGCTGTCGAGCGCGTCGTCGCCGGTAAACCAGAACACGACTGCGTATGGCGACAGGATTTGCATCGTCGGTGAGCTTTGGGTTGCCACCGTCCACTTCGCATACGGGATCCCTAGAGTGTCCAACGCCGGGAGAAGGTAGGTCTCGTAGTTCGCGCCGACGTCGTCATCCACAACCAGAAGCGCCGGTTTCGGCTGCAGTCGGATCGTGTGCGTCACCCACACGCCTTCGGTGATGGTGACAGGATAGGCACGCGGCCAATGCCCTTCCGCCGTTGCCGTGAACGTGTACACGCCCACCGGCAACTCCAACGTCAAGGTTGGAGCCGCCGTCCAGGTCAGCCCCAGGCCCTCCAGAGTGATGGTCGCCGTCAACGGTTGCGCCGTCCCCAACTGGGCCACCGTCAGGGAGAGCGTCCCCCAGGGAAACCGTTCCAGCGCAAAATCCTGTACAGTGGTCTGGCCGATGGTGGTGGAGACGGTTGCCGTACCGTTCACGTAACCCAGCAGTGAAGCGGTCACGGTGTACGTTCCGGCGTACAGAGTCAGGGTGTATTGTCCGGCGGCGTCGGTCTGGGTCACGTACTGGGCCGTCCCGCTGTCTGCCGCCACCCGCGCGCCGGGCAGCGGGATCGACGTCCCTGAAACGCCGACCGCCCCGGCCAGCGTGCTACTGTCCAACAGGTTGACGAAGGCGGCAGAAACCGGCCCCCAGAAGCCATTGGCATCCTGCCCGCGCACGTAGACGAGGTGTTGCCCGCGCGCCATGCCGGTTGTGTCGATGTGGGCCTGCGCGGTTTCAGCCGTCTCATCGAAAGCGCCATCGACCGCAGACATCGGAACAGGCGTGCCGCCATCCCACGGTGGCGTCCCCAGATAGACCTCTGCTGCCACAACCGTCTGGCCGGTGTTCTTGCTGTCGGCGTCGTCGAGCGTCGCCTGCACGGTGATGGGCTGCCCGATCAACACCGCATCCGGCGTCGCCGTGACGGCCTGGGCGTGAGGGCCAAAGGAGGTGATGTAGGGCGTCCGCACGACTTTGGCGGCGTAGAGCAGCGCCTGGACGTTGGGCTGGATCAGCGCATCGTAGCGCGAACAGGCGGGGTAGAAGCCATCGCTATCGGAGCCGATCTCGAACGTGTAGGCCGCGACGCCCAATTCGCCATAGGCCCAGTCGTCGGTGGTGCCGCTGGTGGGATATAGCCCGCTGGATTGCTGAGGTGTGTATCCGTTGAAGGACGCCATCCGCCGGCCGAGCATCCGCAATTGCGCGGCGTTGGGCGCGGGGTTATAGGTATCGCCCCAGGGCCAGAGCACCAGGTTGCTGTAGCTGTGCAGGGTGATGAAAACGCCGGTCGTATCGTCCGGCGCGGGGTCGGTGTCGGCAGGGCCGCGTTGATCCGGGAAAAGGGTGGCGACGAAGCTTTGCACCCGGATCGTCTCTGTTTCGGAGGCCGCAAATGGCCCGCGATAGGTGTCATAGCAGGGGTCAGTGCTGGCGCCCGGCCCACCCCAGTGGAAGCTGGAGTTGCGATTGAGATCCACGCCATAGCTGGTTGAGCTGCACGATCCGTATGGGTGGGTGTTCTTGCGCCAGTAGGCCCAGGGTTGGCCGGCTTCGTTTTTGATGTGACCGTCGGGATTGGCGCTGGTGAGGATGTAGATCAAATGCTCATCCAGCAACCAGGTCACGTCCGGGTTCACGTTGTAGTTTTCCAGCAAATACCGCATAAAGACCAGCGCCGTTTCCGGGGTGATCAATTCGCGCCCGTGGATGTTGGCCATCAGGAAGAAGATCGGCTTGTTGCTCGTCCCGGTTGCCTCGTTGGTTACACGCATCACCCGCAGTGGACGGCTCTCGTAACTTTGGCCGATGGTCAGCAAGTGCGTGAATCCGGGATAGAGTGTCGCCCATTGATCCAACTGCGCGTAAATTTCTTCCACGGTGCGGTAACACGGGAAGCCGGGAATGGTCTCCGGTTGCACGGGCAAGCCGGTCACGGTCTGGACTTCCATTCCGGCAGCGGTCAAACTCGCGGCCTCTGCCGCAGAGACGTAAGCGACCACGTAGCCGGTATCCGGGTTCTGCGCGTCGCGGCGCACTTCCCAGATATCCAGGTTTGCCGCTAACGCCGCCAACTCTTCAGGTGAAGTAAACGTGATGCGCACGACACGGGAATCGTCCGGGCTGCCCGCTGCGACCGGCAAGGTTGTCAGCAAGGCCAGGCCCGCCGCTATGAGAAAAAACCACCATCTGCGCATAGAATCCTCCAGGAAAGATGATTGGTAATTGGTAATCGGTAATCGGTAATTGGTAATCGGTAATGAGTTATGGGTGATGGGTTGTATGCCGCCTCCTTTCCGTGGAGGCGGCACACAGGTTGAAAGCGTATCAGTCAGCAGTTCTGATGACCAAAGGCAAGTACAATTGATAGGGTCGCACGGTGACAATGTCCTGCACCACAACCTGACCGCACCCATTGGTCGCGGTCATCACCACGCGATAGGGCAGGATCGCGGTCTCGAAGGGGAAAGTGTGCGTGACGACCGCGCCGGCTGCCGTACCGCCATCGCCGAAATCCCAGGTATAGACAATGGGCGGTGTACCCGCCGCGACCGTACCGGTGAACGTCACCGTCTGCGCGGAGAACGGTTGCGCGGGCGTGTAGGTGAACGCCGGGCCGGCCACGGCGACGCAGTCCTGCACCGTCGTCAGCACGCTGGTCGCCGTGACGCCTGTACCGGCAGCGATGACGTGCGCGGTGTCCAGTGAGGCTGTCACAACCACCGGCACAACAACCGTCGCCGTCACACTGAGCGCCTCGCCGGGGACAAGGGAAGCTGTCTGCGGAGCGAGCGTCGTCGTCCACGCCGCGCCCTCCACCACGAGGGTGTAGGTATCGGCGATGTTGCCCGTGTTAAACAAGGTCAGTGTATAGGCCGCCGTTTCACCGGGTTCCGCGTTGATGATTGCCGCCTGCGGCGAAAGCGCCACACCGTAGACCGCGTTTGCGGTCGTCGTCACGACAGCCGTTGCGCTCACGGCGGCATTGGCTTGCGAGGTTGCCTTCACCGTCGTCGCGGCAGCATCCCCCGCCAGGGCGCTCGGCGGAACCGTCACGGTGACAGGGAGGGAGACGTCAGCGCCGATGGCCAGCGCGCCTGTCGTCGCCGGGACGACAGACGGCCACGCGCCGGTCGCGCTCAGCCCGAACGAGTCCACGCAGTTGCCGGTGTTCGTCACCCACAGCGAAGTCTGTACTGTCGCGCCGGGATCGCCGCTAAACGCTGCTGGAACCACCCCAACCCGCACACCGTAAACGGCCAGCGCCGAAGTGGTTATAGCAGCAGACGCCGCGCGTGCTGGATTCCCCTGAGACTTCAGTGTGAGTGTGATGGTGTCCAGCGCGCCACACGCCGCGTCTGGCGGAATGTCGACGCGCACCGTCAGCGGCGCGCTTGCGCCTGCTGCCAGCGGGCCGACCGTCTGAGGCGCCGTCGTCCCCCAGAGGCCAGGTGAGAGCGTGACGGTGAAGGTATCGGTTTCCAGGCCGGTGTTCGTCACCGTGAAGGTATACGTCACCGGCGTACCGGGCAGACTGCTCTGAGCGGCGGCCACAGGCGTCAGCGACACGTCGTATAACTGCACCACCGTCAGCGTGATGGGAACGTTCAACGCGCCGTAGGGGGTGCTATTGTCGACGCGCAGGTAGGCAGGATACACGCCCGCGTTCATGCCGCCGGTGTCGATGCGCAGGTCGATGGGCTGCGCAGCGTCGATGCCGACCGTACCACTCACCGGATCGGCCGTCAGCCAGGTGATCTCTTCCCACGCACAGACATCGGTCTCGCCGGAAATGGCCTGGATGACCTGCCCGGTGACTTGATTGACCGACCACAGGTTGCCATCGCAATCCAGCGAGAGGCCCGCTTGCTCGAAGCTGCCCAGGCCTTCGATGTCGAAGCCGCCGAGGACGGTATAGCCTGTGGTGACATCAAGCACATACACGTCAAGTCCGATTGCGGCGTTGGACATCACAAACAGGTGGCGCGTCGCAGGGTTGTAGGCGAGACCGGCGATGTTCAGCTTGAGGTCTTTGGAATCCAGTAGTCGCCCGGTCGCGTCGAAGTGGTAGAGGATTTGATCGCTCCACGAGCCGCTGTAGAAGGTGTCGGTGGTGGGATCGTAGGCCAGACCGCGCTCGGAGACGCCGAAGGCCGGGCAAAGCGTGCGCCCGGTCGCCGTCGCGCTGGCGGGGTCTATCTCATAGAGGCAGTTATCCTCACCCACGTTGACCTGCCAGAGTTTGCCGGTGATGGGATTGTAGGCGAGGTCCGCCGCGAACAATGCGACCCACGGCGACGTCGGCAGAGACACGCCGGTGGGCGTGCCGTCGGGCTGGAAGGCGACATCGCGATCCTCACCGCCACCGAGGCGGGTGTCGCTCAACCAGAGGAGGTCGGCGTCGGTGTCGTAGACGATGCCCCACGGTGAAACCAGGCCGCTATCCCACGTCTGAATAACAGTTCCGGCATCCAGTAATGGCACAGTGGGCGGATCGTACTCACGGACGGTGGTAGCGTTGAGGGCGTGCAAGTATTTGGGAGAGACGCGGCGCGTCATCCCGGCAAACGGCCCGGTGACGGTAATCGGCGTGAACGGCGCGTTGATCTCCTGCACGGTGAAGCTGGCGCTAAAACCGCCGCTGTTGCTGAGGGTGATGGCGCGAGTCGCCGTCGCATCGGCATACACCGTCAGTGCCAGCGCATTCGGCGTCACGGCGAGCCATCCTGCGTCGAGCGCGATGTCGCGTTCAACCGCCAATCCGGCAGTCACCGTCGTCGTGACGACGCCGGGAGCATAACCCGTCGCCGTCGCGGTGACGACGCGCGTTCCGGCAGGCGCAAAAAGCGTGTAGAACGCGCCTGTGCCGGGAGCGTCGCGCGTGCTGGCCTGAGCCACGTATCCGGCATCGTTGGACAGCGCCGCAGCTACCGCGGCTCCGGTGTTGGCATCGGTCACCTCACCCACGATCAGCCCGCCAACCGGCGGCGTGCACACAATGGCGCCGGTGAAAACGTCATCCACTTGCCACCACCACTCGTAATTGGCGTTGTAGTAACGGAAGCGTACGCGCACATCCGGTTGCCCGGCAGCCAGGGCGGAGATATTCACCCGGGCCGTCTTCGGGCCGCGGTCGTTCGCGCCGCTGCGCCGCCACACGTTGGTCCAGGTTGTCCCGCCGTCCACACTCACATCGGCATCGGCAACTTCGCTGAGACCATACGAGTACCAGCGAAAATCGTACCTGAATTCCAGGGTCACCGTCGAGTCACCCGAGAAATCCATGGAAGGCGAACGCAGAACCGCATCGACATTCTTCGGACCTGCGTAGTCGCTGTCGATGATGGCGAACAACCCTGTGCCGCCGGTGAGGTTGCTGCGCGGTTTTGGATCGTCGAAGCGCCACACCACGCCGGTCCCGGCGTTGTCTACCAGAGACCAGCCAGCGGGCAGAGTACCGCCAGCGAAGGATTCCGTCGTCCCGGTGCGGCTGAGGCTATAGCCCGGCGCCGAACATGCAACGGCATCCGCTTGCAAGGCCACGTCGCGCGTCGTATTGCCCGTCAACGGGCCAAGGGAAAGCGCGGCAGGTAAGTAGCCGGAAACCCAGGCCTGAACATCCAGGGTGTAGGTGATCCCTGCCGCCAGTGTGAGTTGGTAAAAACCGCTGACCGGATCGGTCCACACGACGTTGTCAGGCGCAGGCGGGTTGAAGGGATCGCCCTGCACGCGAATGCGCGCGTACAGCGGCCAACCGGTCTGGGCATCGGTCACCGTCCCAGAGACAACGTAGGTGGGCGCAGGGGTCAAGGGCACGTTGACGGTCGTGGTCACTTTACTGGTCACTTCGATGCCGGTGCGGGTGTAAGGGAAATAGCCGTAGGCGCTGGCGGTGACGGTGTAGATGTCAGGTTCGAGCAGCAGCACATACAAACCGCCGGCATCGCTGGTGGTCGTCTCCGTCACGGACGTTCCGGCAGCTTCCACACGCGCGCCGGCCACAGGATCAGACGTGACCGCATTTCTGACAATGCCACGCAGCGTGCCGGGTTCGGAGCCTGTGCAGCTCGGGAAGCGGAATGAGCCAATGCGCGTCGACCACGGCGCAGTTCCTGACGTCGCCATGTATTCCTGCGTATACCAGAATGTGCAATCATCCACCGGGTCGATACCCATCATGCTGTAATCGCCCCAGCGGTTTTGCGAACTGGTCTGGACGCCGCTGCCGGCAACCAACGAGGTTTCGGCCTGCGGCAACGTTCCCAGGGGATCGTTTGCCAGCCGCCCGGCGTAGCGCACGGAGGGATAGACGCTGGTGCTGGAGGCGCTATAGCCGAGGGCGATATTGCCCTGGCCATCCATAGCGATACTGCCCATCCAGCGGTGGGTGGAATCCGGGGCATACGTCCCCTGCTGATAAATGGCGGGGGTCCCACCGGGGTCGCGGACTTCGTACCAGCGCACGCCGGCGAGGCCGCTTCCGGCGTTGACGGTGTGATTGACCACCAGGGATTCATGGGTCCCGAAGTTGCGGTAAGCCAGCCGGTACATCAGCCGGTCGCCGATGGCGTCCAGTTTCACGGACGTGCCGGGCTGTGGGATACAGGAGCGCGTGCTGGTGCACAACGGCGTCCATGCGGTTGTATTCAAAACGGCGTTGGGCTGCCCATTGATGCCAAACGTCGTGTTGGCAGGATTGGCCCAATCGACGTGGAACTTCCAAAGGCGTATGGCGTCGTTAGGCCCAATCCATGTACTGTCGTCCACTTCCATAAAATAGTTGGGCGCGCCCGCGGGTGGCAGCGTTGGGCCATCGAGATCGGAGGGCAACATCCCGCCGAAGTTGGGATTGACGTTGTACAGATCGAAGTATTGGAAGGACGCGGTGGGGTCGCCAGCCAGCAGTTTAGCGCGCTCGAAAACGAAGACGCCGGCCCCGCCCCACAATGTGCCACCTGTGAACTGGTTGACCGTCATGTAGTACCCGTCCGGCCATACACCAAATTTGGGATAGTCGTTCATCTTGGTCGGACTGACCAGGAAAGCATAGCGATACCATGCGCCGGTCGGGTCGGCCGTCTGTGAGATGGCGATACATTGATAATAGGGACCGCCGATGGAAAACTGCGTCATCAACCAACGGTTGGCGAGCGGGTCGAAGAGTGTAATGGGGTCACCGTGGTTGGTGGTCTCGCAGACGCCGCCGAAGCCCTGCCAGAGTGTGTTGCCGGTGACCGGGCCGTAGACCAGCGTCGGCGTGTTCGTCACGTTCCAGATGGCGAAGGAGAGGTTGACCCATTGCACGTAGTACTTCGTCCCGGTGGCCGGATCGTAGCCGATGTCGCCCTGGGTGTCGGGCGGATGGACGCCGTTGAGGTTGCCCAGGCCGTTGAAGCTGGTGAGCGGCGCGGGCATGGCCGTGGGGCCGGTCACGCTTTGCAGAACCGGGTCGGAGGTATACACAGCGTCCGGATGCGTGGCTTTGAGCAAACGAAACCCACTGTCTACTGTCTGCCGTCTGCCGTCTACAGTCGGCTGCCTACCGTCTACTGACAGCGTCCGCAGCGCCGAAGAGACGTCCATGCGCTCGGCATAGCCCACCGTGGGGGTCAGAGGGGCGGGCGGAGCGGCAAAGGCCAGACGTGGAGACAAGGCCAGCGCACCACAAAACACAGCGAGTAACAGCGATATAGACAGTTTCTTTTTCACTTTGATCACACTTCTTTTCTGAAAGAACTTGGAAGGAGGAAGGCAATTGAGTAGCATTTTCATTTCGCTACACGATACCCTTCGGTGGTAAATTTGTCATTTCGTTTGACAGAGTTCTCCCGCCAGGGAAAAAGGGAGTAAGTTCGTCCTAACTGAGGGGAAAATGGGATAACGCGGCAGGTAGAAGCGCTATATCTTCGGCGGCTGGGTGTCTGACGGTTCAGGCAAACGGCAGATCAATCGATAGCCCTTGCCGCGCTCGGTCTCCAGCTCAAAGGGGGCCTGGAGACGCTTGAGCAGTTTGCGCATCCCGTGGATATGCACATCCAGCGTGCGGGTATCACCCATGAAATTGGTACCCCAGACATCCTGCATCAGTTGAGCGCGCGAGATCAGTGTCACCGGCGCGCGCAAGAAAGCCTGCACCAATGCGACCTGTTTAGGCGTCAGGGCGACTTGCCGGACGTCCCACATCAAGAAATGGCCTTGAATGTCCAAACCTAACCCACGCCAGGTGACGACTTCGCCCTGATGGGTCGGCAACACGCGCGCCAGGCGGCGCAACAATTGTGGAAGCGAGAAGGTATAGCGCAGATAGCCGTGGGAACGTGGGACCTGGTCAAGCCGGGTGCCCTTTTCCAGCAGGAGGAAAAAACGCATATCGGGATTTCTGGCGCGCGCATCGTCCCAAAAGCGTACCAGATCGAAGCGCAGCGCCGGGACATCGGCCAGCACCAGATCGATCTGTTGCGCGCTCAGCGCAGCGATGGCTTCACGGCGCGTCTCGGCCACACACACGGTGTAGTGCGCACTCAGACCCGATAACAATTGCTGCTCTAGCGAGCGATAGCGCGCCAAAAACAATATGGTATACCGTTTCACTCACCACCCCGCCCGGTTGATGTGAGCCGTTAACGATGAACTGATAGCTAAACGCTATGTGGCACGCGCTGCATAGAAACACAAGAGCACGCCGCCGTATTTGCGTTGATCGAAAAGGCTCAGATTGCGCAACGCGACCGGCTCGTACTCCACCGGGTTGATCTGGGCAATGGCCCACCCATCGTCGGCCAACCAACCCGGCAAGGCATCGAGCAGTTGCAACGTTTGGATCCACAGGCCGCGATACTGCGGCGGCGCGATGTAAATGTAGTCGAAAGGGCGCGGCGGCGCTGCCAGATAGTGAAACACGTCGTCACGCACGACTTCCGCCTGCCCTGCCAGACCGGTCAACGCCAGGTTGCTGTGGATCACGCGGAGCGCCGTGTGCTGCAATTCGACGAAGACGGCGCGCGTGGCTCCCCGGCTGAGCGCCTCGATGCCCACCTGCCCCGTCCCGGCGAAGAGATCGAGGAGGCTTGCGTCCCGCACGTCGTCGCCCAGGATGCTGAACAGGGCCGACTTCGCCCGGTCGGTCATCGGGCGCGTGCCCGGCCCAGGCACCGCCTGGAGTTTACGACCCTTCGCCTTTCCTGCAATCACGCGCATGATCGGAGCCTTGAAGCGTCAACCACACTCTACACCCGTTCCCACAAATTGGGAAGTCAGGTGAGCGCCGGTTCCTGAGGCGGTGTGGCCGGATCGTCCTCCGGAGGAGAAGCGGGTTGTGAAACCGCCTCGGGGATCGGTTCCAGCAACGCCGACTCACCAGCCTCCGCCGAAAGGATGTCAACAGGCGGCAACATGCCTGCGGGTAGCAAGATGGCCTCAGAGGATGTCGCCGTCTCACTGACCGGCGCGGACTTGCGCCGGAACAGGCGCGGGTTGGCGATCAAGCCCAACACCCCACCCCACAGCAGTCCCCAGACGCCGATCGCCACGATGCCCACAAGTTGCGCCGTCAATTGCCCGGCGCCGCCGCCAAAGAAGACGCCAATGACGCCGCCGTTAGCGGAAGCGGTCGTCACGCCGTTCCAGCCCTGGCCGGCGCGCCCATCGGCGAAGAGCGCCACGCCGAGCAAGCCCCACAGTCCGCCCACCAGGCCCAACGCGACGGTCGCCGCTGCATCCCGCAAGCGTATGACGACATTCGTCAGATACAGGATAAACGAGAACATCAATCCGCCAGCCAGGCCGATCACCAGCGCGGCCCAGGGTGGCACGAAGGGCGCCGCCGCCAACGCCGCGCCCCAACCCGCCGCCAAACCGCGCGCGGCCAACAGCGCTTCCAACTCGCCGGTGACCAGCCAGGCGTATAGTTGTGAGGTCAGCGTCGCGCCGGCCATGCCCAGCAGCGCGGAAAGCGCCGCGCGATTCCAATCCCAGGTGGCGCCGCTGGTATGAAAAGGAGCAGAGAGCGTCCAGCCGATCCAGCCGATGCCCATCAACAGAACGCCCAGATTGGCCAGCAAGGGGAAATAGGCCGGCGGCGGGACGGGCTGTTCTTCCGGTGTTTGGCGCGGTTGGAACAGCAGTACTCCAAAGGCCAACGCGCCGGGCAGCCACAGCACCAAGGCGCTGCCGCCAAAGTCGACGAAACCGTGACCCAGCGCCAGCGTGTCGCCGAGGTGCGCCAGCCAGCCGCCGCCCCACATCCAGCACGCAGCCACCGGGAAGACGAGCGTTCCGGCAAGCGCGCCCGCGGTTGCCATCACCCAGCGACGGCAATCGGCCAGCGCCAACGTCACCAACAGCACCGCCGCGGCCATCAGGGGCAGGTAGGCCAGGAAGAGGCCGAGCACTGCCGGGGTGATCTCCGGGCCGGAAAGGAAGAAGCCGGACAGTCCCACAAAACCCCAGCCGGCGTCCCTGGGGATCAACGGGAACAGCACGCGCAACCCGGAAAGGGCGGGATCATCAGGACGCACGGCTTGCGCGCCGCCGAGGTGCAACGCGAAACCGACGGCCCAATATCCCAGCACCGCCAGCGCCAGCGCCAACGCCGCCACCGGCGTCACGCGGCGCGCTTTGTGAGGAGGCAATCCCCCCCACGTCAGCAACAACAAGCCAACGGGAAGAAAATATCCCCACAGCCAGGGCTGTGGCAGTCCATCAGATGGCATCCATCGACTCCCAAGACAGAATTGAGCAACACGGTTGTGACGTCCTTATCTTACCAGAGTCTCCAAAATCTGCCAACTGGATGATAAAATTTCAAGGTTGCCGGTTCATGGTTTTATGGTAAAATCATCATCTGGGCTATGCCTAGAAAACACACGCGACCGGACTCGACGGGGGTGTGCCGGAAAACCTCCGGTCCTCGCCGGGGATGAAGGCGCGGAGGCCCATAACAAAAATCACAGGAGGTTTTTTTACAACAATGGCAGTCGTTACAATGAAGCAGTTATTGGAGACGGGGGTTCACTTCGGGCACCGCACGCGGCGCTGGGACCCCAAGATGGCACGCTACATCTACACCGAGCGCAACGGCGTGCATATCATCGACCTGCAACAGACGGTCAGAGGGCTGGAACGGGCTTACGCGATGGTGCGCGATGCCGTCGCCGAAGGGCGGCAGGTGTTGTTCATCGGCACCAAGCGCCAGGCGCAGGAAAGCATCCAACAGGAAGCCACACGCTGTAGTATGCCCTACGTCAATCACCGCTGGCTCGGCGGCACGCTGACCAACTGGCGCACCATCCGCCAACGCATCGAACACCTGCGCACGTTGGAGGCCCGCCGCGATGCCGGTGAATTCGACGTGCTGACCAAGAAAGAGGCGTTGATGCTCAACCGCGAAATCGAGAAGCTCAACGCGCGTCTGGGTGGGTTGCGGAGTATGGAACAGCTCCCCAGCGTCGTGTTCATCATCGATGTCAAAAGTGAAGAGACGGCGATCAAGGAAGCCGACCGCATGGGCGTTCCCATCGTCGCCGTGGTCGACACCAATTGCAATCCCGACAAGATCGATTGCGTGATTCCGGCCAACGATGACGCCATTCGCGCCATCCGGCTGATGACGTCCAAAATCGCCGACGCGGCGCTCGAAGGATTGGCGCTGCGCAAAGAACGCGCGCCGGAAGAAGAGGTCTACGCCGAAGACGAGAAGTACCTGAGCGCCGAGACGTTGGCCCGCCTGCGACAGATTCAATTTGACGAAGAAGCAGTCGAGGGAGCAATTGAGGAAGGAATCGAGGATGAATTTGAGGAAGACGAGGGGCTCGCAGACGAAGCCCTCGCAGACGAGGACGACCTCTACGAGGATTTCGACGACGAGGAGTTAGCGTAAAGATGGAAATCACAACCGAAATGGTCAAGGAGCTGCGGCAGGCGACCGCGGCTGGGATTTTGGACTGCCGCAAGGCTTTGGAGGCCTCCGCGGGCGATTTCGACAAGGCCGTGGACTATCTGCGGGAGAAAGGCTTGGCGAAAGCCGCCAAGCGTGTCGATCGTGAGGCGAAAGATGGTTTGGTCGTTTCCTACATCCATGGCGGTGGGCGCATCGGCGTGCTGCTGGAAGTGAACTGTGAGACCGACTTTGTCGCACGCACCGATGAGTTCAAGGGTATGGTCAACGACATTGCGTTGCAGATTGCGGCGATGTCGCCCCAATACGTCAAGCGGGAGGACATCTCCGCCTCCGTCCTCGAGCACGAGAAGCAGCTCTATCGCGCGCAGGCGTTGGAAGAAGGCAAACCTGAAGCGGTCTTGGAACGCATCGTCGAAGGGCGGATGGAGAAGTTCTACAAGGACGTCTGCCTGCTGGAGCAGCAATTCATCCGCGACGACGGGAAAGATCGCCCCCGCACCATCGACGACCTGGTCAAGGAGCAAATCACGAAGACCGGGGAGAACATGGTCGTGCGCCGTTTTGCGCGCTTTGAATTAGGCGAAAGCCTGGGGTAGTCGCCAGGGCCATAGCTGGGGCAATCGCCCCAGCTTTTTATCGAGCGGAGGCGCAGCGTGACCCATCCCATATACAAACGGGTGATCATTAAAATCGGCGGGGAATCGCTCTCCAATCCGGGGGGTATCGGCATCGATCCCCAGCGCGCCGAGGAAGTCTCCCGGCGCATTGCGGCGATCCATGCCCAGGAGATCGAAATCGGCATCGTCATCGGCGCCGGCAATCTCTGGCGCGGTATCGACGGATTGGCGCATGGGATGGATCGCGCGCGCGCCGATCAGATCGGGATGCTCGCCACAGTGATGAATTCGTTGGCGCTGGCAGATGCGTTGGAACGCGAAGGCGTTGTCACGCGCGTGCAAACGGCCATCGAAATGCGGGCGATCGCCGAACCGTATATTCGCTTGCGCGCCACGCGGCACCTCGAAAAGGGACGCGTCGTCATCTTCGGCGCGGGAACCGGCAACCCGTACTTCACCACGGATACGGCCGCAGCGTTGCGCGCTGCTGAAACGGGCGCCGATCTGCTCATCAAAGCGACCAAAGTGGATGGCGTCTACAGCGACGATCCGATCAAGAATCCCGAAGCGTACCGGTTCGAGCGATTGACCTACCTGGAAGCACTGAACTTGCAATCCCATGTGATGGATTCGACCGCCATCACGCTATGTATGGAGAACCAGCTCCCCATCATCGTGCTCAATCTCTGGGAACCTGGAAGTCTGGAACGGGTGATGCGCGGTGAGTCCGGCGGGACGTACATCGGGGGCTGACCCACGCTGACGGATGGCGCAAGACGCAAGGAGATAGGATGATCAAAGAACTGATGAGCGAAACCGAAGTCCGTATGGACAAGACCGTGGAGGCGATGGAGGAGGACTTCAAGAGCATCCGCACCGGGCGCGCGTCGCCGGCCCTGGTGGAACGGGTGACAGTGGAATACTACGGTATGCCCACTCCCCTTAACCAACTGGCCGTCATCTCCGCACCGGAGCCGCAATTGCTCCTCATCCGTCCCTACGACGCCGGGTCCATGGCGGCCATCGAGAAAGGCATTTTGCAGGCGGACCTGGGGCTGAACCCCAGCAACGATGGACGCGTCATCCGCATCCCCATCCCCCGCCTGACGGAAGAACGGCGTCGTGAACTGGTCAAAGTGGTGAAACGGCGCGTCGAGGAGAGCAAAGTCGCTTTGCGCAACATCCGGCGCGATGCGCTGGAAGAAATGCGCGAATACGAGAGCGAAAAACTCATCTCTGAAGATGACCTCAAACGCGGGCAGGATGAACTGCAGAAGATCATCGACCGCTTTGCAGAGAAGGTTGACGAAGTTGGCGCTCGCAAAGAGCAAGACATCATGGAAATCTGAATCCGGCGCTGGCAGAGGGAGAGAACTCCCTCTGCCAGCCTTCTCGCGGTTTTGTACCACCTTGCGCTCCTGTTTCTTTCATTCTCTTCCCATTCACACGGCAACGCACGGGCTGACGCATAAGCGAATGGATATATGATGAGCAATACGGATAACCGCGCGCAAAGCATCGCGTATCCGCCTCTGGAACGCCTTCCCCAACACGTGGGTATGATCATGGATGGCAATGGGAGATGGGCGCGCCAGCGCGGTCTGCCACGCCTGGCCGGGCATCGGGCCGGCGTCGAAAACTTGCGGCGCGTGTTGCGCGCCTCTGTGGAGTTCGGCGTGCCGATTGTGACGCTATACGCCTTTTCCTCCGAAAACTGGCGCCGTCCGGTCGAGGAAGTGCGCGGGTTGCTCAACATCCTGCGCGACGCCTTAGGAAAAGAAGTTGGCGAATTACACAAAAATGGTGTACAATTAAGGCATATCGGGGATTTGACACCCCTATCGGATGACCTCAAAGAACAGATACAAGCTGCGGTAGAACTGACGCGCAATAATGACCGGTTGATCGCCAACATTGCGTTCAACTACGGCGGACGCCAGGAAATCGTCGAGGCGGTACGTTGCATCGTTGAAGCCGGGATTCCGGCCGAGGCGGTCACGGAAGCGTTGATTGACGCACACCTGTATACGGCAGGCCTTCCTGATGCCGATTTGATTATCCGCACCAGTGGGGAGATGCGGATGAGCAATTTCCTGCTTTGGCAAGGCGCTTATGCCGAATATTACAGCACACCCGTCTACTGGCCGGACTTTGACAAGGATGAGCTTTACACAGCGCTGAAAACGTTCAGCCAGCGAGACCGGCGCTACGGCGGTCTGAATACCTGAAAACGCAGTACAGCGCACGCCCTTCGTCTGCGAAGGACGCCCTTCGTCTGCGAAGGACGCCCTCCGCAGACGGAGGGGCCTCTCATCCTCCTTGGTACCTGACCACATCGATATATTTCATGCCCAAATCTAACATATCAGGGTTAAAATACGGATAGATCGAATTTCTTATGAAAACCAGAGTCATCAGCGTCGCCATATTATTACCGATCGTCATCGTCATCATCCTTATCGGGCAATGGCCCTACGCCCTTTTAATCAGTGGTCTGGCGTTGCTTGCCGCCCTCGAATACGCCCAGATGCTCAGGCGCAAAGCGTACACACTCGCTCTGCCATGCCTATGCGCGTTTATCCTCTTGTGGATCGCCGACGCGCTGTGGGGCAACGGCGCGTGGCTCGGGCCAGGATTGGCCGGGATGACGCTGTTGACGGCAGGCTGGATTCTCTATCGTCGGCATCGCCATCCCACGGTCGCCGATCCAACCGCGGAGTGGGCGCTAACCCTCGCGGGCGGGATGTATCTGGGCATCGGCGGCGCTTATCTGTGGCGTATGCGCGCGCTCCCCGATGGGCTGTGGTGGACGCTCACCGCGTTGCCCATCGTGTGGATCAGTGAGTCGATGGCCTACTTCGTCGGGCGCAAGTGGGGACGCCACAAAATGTCGCCCACCATCAGCCCGGGGAAAAGTTGGGAAGGGTATGCCGGCGAGGTCGTCAGCGGCACGCTGACCGGACTGCTGCTCGGTTGGCTGTGGCCCAGCGTTGCGTCCGGCGCGATCGGTCTGACGCCGCTCAAGGGCCTGGTCCTCGGCGCAATCATCTCGGCGCTCACCACCGGCGGTGACTTCTTTGTCTCGGTGATCAAACGTGAAGTAGGCGTCAAAGATACCGGAACGCTCATCCCTGGACACGGCGGCGTCTTCGACCGCATCGACAGCCTGCTCTGGGTGGGCTTTGTGACCTGGGCTATAGCCACGCTATGGGCTTGAAGCCCGACACGCTTGAACCAGCATAGGACCTTGTAAGGAGGATTCCATGGATCCAGAAGAAGAATTACAACCTGAAAATCACCCTGCTGTACAAACGGACGCCACTGAGTGGTCCGAGCAAGAAACTCCCCCTGCAGGCGAGGAAATTGCGGAGCAGGCGACGGCAGATACACCCATCGCAGATGCCGATCTGCCGCACGAAGCCGTCGCGGACGAAGCCGTCGCGGACGAAGCTGTTGCGGAAGATGGGGGCGCACCTGAAGCTGTCGAACGTGTGCCTCTGGCAACAGAGCCAGTCGCCGGCGAGAGGTTCGATACGATGGAGGAGTACTATTCTGACGAAGATGAAATCGTCCACGTCCCCCTCGTGGAGGAAGGCGCCCTCGCCATCGAAGGGGCTGAAGAGGAATTAGCAGAACCCGTCAGTGCCGCAGTCCTCGAAATCGAAGACCAATCCGACATCCTGCGCCATATGGACATGAACGCGCTGGAGGCCATGCGGCTGCCGGAACTGCGCGATCTAGCCCGTACCTACAAGGTCTCTGGCTACAGTGGGCGGAAAAAAGAAGACTTGATCCTGCTTTTGCTCAAAGCCAAGGCCGAACGAGAGGGATTCAGCTTTGGCGGCGGCATTCTGGAGATCACCAATGAGGGCATCGGCTTCCTGCGCTCTGCGCGCTATGTGCCCGGCCCCCAGGACGTGTACGTCTCACAGAGCCAGATCCGCCGTTTCGGCCTGCGCACCGGCGACATGGTCATCGGTCAAGTTCGCCCGCCCAAGGAGACGGAAAAATACCGCAGCCTGCTCCGGGTGGAGGCGGTCAATGGCATGGACCCGGAATCGGCCAAACGCCGCCCGCGCTTCGAGCGTCTGACCCCCATCTTCCCGGAACAGAAGATCCTGCTGACCAACGACCCGCGCAACCTGACCGAACGGCTGTTGGATCTGGTCGCGCCGATTGGCCTGGGGCAGCGTGGCCTCATCGTCTCCCCGCCCAAGGCCGGTAAAACCACCGTCCTGCAAAAGATTGCCAACGCGATCTCGCAAAACCACCCCGAGGTCCACCTGATGGTCGTCCTCATCGGGGAACGCCCCGAAGAGGTCACCGACATGGACCGTTCGGTGGAGGCCGAGGTGAGCAGCTCCACCTTCGACGAGGAAGTTGGGCACCAGACCCAGGTGGCGGAGATGGCGCTGAACCGCGCCAAACGCCTGGTGGAAATCGGGCGCGACGTCGTGATTCTCATGGACAGCCTCACCCGTCTGACGCGCGCGTACAACCTGGTCGTGCAACCCAGCGGGCGCACGCTCTCCGGCGGTCTCGATCCGGCGGCGCTGTATCCGCCCAAGAAATTCTTCGGCGCGGCGCGCAATATCGAAGAGGGCGGCAGCTTGACCATCCTCGCCACGTGCCTGGTCGACACGGGCAGCCGGATGGACGATATGATCTACGAGGAGTTCAAAGGCACGGGCAATATGGAGCTGCACCTGAACCGCAAGCTGCAAGAGCGGCGCATCTTCCCGGCCTTCGATATCTTGCGCTCCGGCACACGGCGCGAGGAGTTGCTGTTGGACAAAGAAACGCTGCGCAAAGTGTGGCTGTTGCGCCGCATGCTCTCGCAGATGATGGCCGGCACGCCCACCGCGCCCGGCTACGATATCACCGCGGCGACCGAGGCGCTGCTGCAACAAATGCGCCGGACGCGCACCAATCACGAATTCCTCGATGTCCTCACGCGCGACCTGAAATAACTATCCCAGTGAGATGCTCCAGATGGGACGCCCGCGACAGTATCGTAGGGCGTCCCACTATGAAAGTGATCCTGACGATAAGTTGACAAATGCCTTCCGCGCGTTAGAATAGCGTAGTGTTAATGACAAGAGAAGAAAGTCAAAACCCAGAGCGCGAGCGGCTCAGCGTGATCCTGGCGGCGACGCTGGCAAGCGCCACGTTGTTTCGCTTCGTTGAGCTGCCCATCCTGGCCTGGGGTGCGCGACGCATCCTGGGATCGCCGTTGCAAGTCACCTTTGGCGGGGACTGGTTGTTGACGCTGCTGATGGTAGGGCTGGTCGCCACCGGGACCTTCTCGCTAATTCAGAGCCATCCGCTGCATGAAAGCCAGGAACGCCTGCTCATTTTCTCACTCATCACCCCCACCCTGGGAACGCTGCTGGCCTCCTTGCTGTTGATCCGCGCGACTTCGTGGCCGGTGTGGCTGGTCACACTGTTGATCGGCGGGGTGCTCATCGGTCTGCTGATGCACCTGAGCTATCGCGCCTTCTCGCCGGACAGTCCAGGCTACACGAGTGCGCGCACGCTGCTCAACATCGCCGATTACCTGCTCGGATTCGCGCTCGCCAGCATCATTCTACGGGCGCAGGAACGCGCGTTGATCACCGGCCCGGCCATGCTCGCCCTGATGGGCTTGCTGGCCTGCGATCTGTTGAGCGCCAGCGGGGTCAGGTGGACCAAAGTCCTGCTCTTCAGCGGGATCATCGCCATGCTGGTCAGCGAGCTGGCCTGGGTTTTGGGATACTGGCCCGTCTCCACGTGGACCGCCGCCACGATGCTGACGTTGGCCCTGTATCTCCTCAGTGGGTTGAGTTATCAATATCTGCTCGGACGGATGACCCAGCGGGTGTTGTGGGAATTTGGGATTGTGGCGATGATCATGTTTATCCTGGTCCTATGGATCAGGCCATAAACGCAGATTGACCATATCAAGGGCGCGGAAAACCGCGCCCTTGATAATCCATCGACAAGGGTGATCAAAAGCCTTTCGACTTGAACCAATACTGTGAACTTGAGGGATAGAGAGAAACTATGAACAAAGTCGAATCATCGAGTCTAAAGCAAAAACTGCCGCCGCGCCTGGCGCGTCTGGAGGAACTCGCCTACAATCTGTGGTGGGCGTGGCATCGCGCGTCACGCGACCTCTTCAAGCAACTGGACCGCACCCTGTGGACGACCACCCGTCACAATCCGGTGCGCATCCTGCAAGAAATCCCGCAGGAGAACCTGAACGCCTTAGCCAAGGACCCCATCTTCCTGCGCGATTTCGATGCCGTGATGATGGAGATGGACAAGGACACGCACGGCAGCACGCAGTGGTACAGCAAAAATCCCATCGCCTACATGTCGGCGGAATTCGGCCTGCATATTTCACTCCCTATCTATTCCGGCGGCCTCGGCGTGCTTTCCGGCGATCACACCAAAGAAGCCAGTGATATGGGCCTGCCCTTCGTCGCAGTGGGCTTCCTCTACGAGCAGGGCTATTTCCGCCAGCGGTTGGATCACAGCGGCTGGCAGGAAGCGATTTATCCGCCGCTCAACACCCAGGAAGCCGCGATGCGCCCGGCTATGAATGGCAACGGTGACAAACAACTCGTGTCCGTGAGAGTGGGCGACCGCGATATTTACCTCCAGGTGTGGGAAGTGCTGGTGGGACGCGCCCGGCTCTATCTGATGGACGCCGACGTCGAAATAAACGCTCCCTGGGATCGCCAACTGACGGCGCGCCTGTACGGCGGCGACCGCGAAATGCGCCTCCAGCAAGAGATCATCCTGGGCATCGGGGGCGTGCAGATTCTGCGACGGATGGGCATCACCCCGGTGGTTTGGCACATCAACGAGGGCCATTCGGCGTTTATGGTGCTCGAACGCTCCCGGGAGTTCGTCGCCCAGGGCATGGCCTTCGAAGAAGCGTGCACGCGCGTGCGCGCCGGCACAGTCTTCACCACCCACACCCCGGTCTCGGCCGGCCATGACACCTTCGATTTCAACCTCATTGACAAATACTTCCATCAGTTCTGGCCGCAACTCAACCTGGACCGGGAGGAATTCCTGCGGCTGGGCAGCCACAAGATGAACAACGAGGAAGCTTTCAACATGACGAAACTGGCTCTGACGATGGCCGGGCGTTCCAACGCCGTCAGCGCCCTGCACGGAGAAGTTTCACGCAAAATGTGGCGCAGCCTCTGGCCGGCTCAACCGGTTGACGAGGTTCCCATCGGCCACGTGACCAACGGCATCCACCTGGCCTCGTGGACAGGGGAAGCCATGCACAATCTCTATCGTCGCTATCTTAGCCCGGACTGGTTGGCACGCCAGGATAACCCGCTCTTATGGGCGTGTGTCGAAGAAATCCCTGACGAACGGCTCTGGGATGCCCACGTTTTCTTGAAGCGCAAGATGTTTGCGGCGATGCGGGAACGCGCGAGAGAGGCGCGGATGAACCAGGCCACGCCTCCCGATCAATTGCTCAGTTCCGGCATTTTCCTCGATCCAGATGCGCTGGTGATCGGGTTCGCCCGCCGTTTTGCCACGTACAAGCGCGCCAACCTTATCTTCCGCGACCTGGAACGGTTGAAGGCGCTCATCCACGACCGCTACTGCCCCGTCCAGATCGTCTTTGCCGGCAAGGCGCACCCCGCCGATGATCCCGGCAAGCTGCTGTTGCAACAAATCTACAACATCGCGCGCAACCCGGAGTTCGGCGGGCGCATCGCCTTTGTGGAGGATTACGACATGCACGTCTCCCGCTACCTGATCCAGGGCGTCGATGTGTGGCTGAATACGCCGCGCAAACCGATGGAGGCGAGCGGCACGAGCGGGATGAAGGCCGCGCTCAACGGCATCCTGAACTTGAGCATCCTCGATGGCTGGTGGGCCGAGGCATACAACGGGCGCAACGGATGGGCCATCGATGCCGGCCAAGACTACGACGATCCCAACCTGCAGGATGACGCCGACGCCGATGCGCTGTACCGTGTCCTGGAAGAACAGGTCGTCCCGTTGTTCTACAAACGCGACCGCGACGACGTCCCGCGCGGCTGGGTGACGATGATGAAAGAAGCCATTCGCACGGTCGGCCCGCACTTCTCGACGCGGCGCATGGTGAAGGAATATCTGGAGGAATACTACATCCCGGCGCTGCAAGACCTCACCGCGCTCAACGGCAACGTCACGCCGTAAGCGACTACGAGAACAAACAAAACGCCCAGCGTTGGCATCCGCTGAGCGTTTTTTGTCCCTGGCAAGGTATAGTGCTAGAACATCGTGGCAGAAGTCCCGTACTAGTTAGCTATGCTTGGAGCGGATCGCCAGCTATGCTTGGAGCGGATCGCCAGATCCGCGGTTCTGGCGTGCTACGCCGGGATCTGACGATCCCTGGCAAGCGTAAACGGATCTGACGATCCCTGGCAAGCGTAAACTGTGAAGCTATTTGCGCCGCGCGCTAGTATGTCCCCATCTCTTTCAACCGTTCATCGCTGATACCAAAATGATGCGCGATTTCGTGGCGCAATACGTGGTGGATCGTCTCACGAATCTCGCGCGGCGTGCGGCTGTGCAGCTCGATGGGCCGCCGGTAGATGGAAATTTTGTCCGGCAGGACTAGCCCATAGTGATGCGTGCGCTGCGTCTGCGGGATGCCGTGATAGAAGCCGAGCAATCCCGCCGGATTGCGCTGACCGGCCAGGCGCAGCGTTTCACGGTCGGGCCAATCTTCCACGACGACTTCGACGTTCTCCAAACGTTCACGAAAAACTTCGGGGAGCGCATCCAAAGCTTCGGCCACCCAGACTTCGAAAATCTCACGCTCCATTGGCAACCACTCCGGGAAACGGTTTGCGATAACGTGGGAATTCTTTCAACAACCTGAATCCCACACTGTGATAAAGGTCTTTGGCGCGGGTGCGGAATTCGGCGACGGTGCTCAGCCGAACCGTGGACGCGCCGCGTTCGCGCAGCAGGTGAAGCGCGCGCGACAGCAAAGCACGCGCCAGGCCGCGCCGCCGCCACGCCGGACGCACACTCACCTCGAAGATGTCGGCAACGTCGCCTTTCTGGATCGGGATGACCTGCCCGGCGATTTGATCGCCGTCCCAGGCCACCTGCCAGAGCGTGGGGTCGTGCCGCGGCTTTTGCAACTCAGCCAGATACTCGTCGGGGTCCACATCCTCGTTGAACCGGCCGTCGTCGTATTCTTGCCGGTAAGCCTCGCGGATGCTGGCGACGATGAGGGGATAACGCTCCGGCAGCACCGGGCGCACTTCGAGTCCAGCAGGCAAGGGGTGAACCGGCGGGATGTCTGCCGCCAGTCGCATTTCCAGCACGGTATAGCCGGCGCTGTAACCCGCGTGCTCCAACAACGCCGTCGCAGCGACTTCGGTGCTGCTGGCGTTGGCGGCGAACTCGGCTTTTTCGCCCGGATGCTCCTCGGCAGCCCGGCGGCGGCTGAGGGTTTCGGCCCATTCGAGCAGCGCCGTCCCCGCGCCCTGCCCGCGCCATTCCGGCAAGACCCAGCCCTGGTTGAGATACACCCACGTTCCGTCGGCTTCAGGCCAGCACTCGATCTGGCCGTAACCCACCACCTGATCGCCGATCTGCGCCACCTGCCAGTGATCCTGCTGCCCGGCCTCCACGGTTTCGGTCAAGGCTGCGCGCAGGTCTTCCAGACTTGGAAAGTCCTCGAAAGGGGAAGTCGGCTCGATGCTGTCACAGGCTGCGCGTTCTACATGAATGGCATACAACGCTTCAGCATCCTCCGCGCCGCGAATTGGACGAAGTTCCATTTGCTATCTCCTCAATGCAAGCTCACTTAATTCACTCTCATTCATTATTCTTGACAATGGTCAAAATGCAAACGCGAAAATTGGCTTCTTTTCGAGTTGGTGTTATAGTAGAGGTGTATTTGATCCTTCCAGCATACACCGTATGCCAAAAACGCTTTTCAACCATATCAAACAAAAGGAGATTCCAATGGTCACGTTCGATGTACAAACGAAAGAGCTGCTCCGCATCGTCAAGATAGAGTTGAACAACGATGCCGTGCGCACCGAAGCTGGAGCGATGTACTACATGATCGGCAACATCACGATGGAAGCGAAAGCGCCTTCCGCAGGCGGCTTCCTCAAGTCATTAGTCTCTGCCGAATCGGTCGTCCGCCCGGTGTATCGCGGAACTGGGCAACTGTTCCTGGAGCC
>DAOUAY010000520.1:0-2392 GCA_034432995.1 Anaerolineae bacterium
ATCACCAACAGAATCAGCGGGTGGATGCGCACCGGCGCATCGAGCAGCAGCGGCCCCAATACCGCCGTGACGATCACCGAAGGCAGCGAGAGCAGCAAAAACGCGGCGACCATCGCCAGCACGAACGCCGCCCGACTGACCGGCAGCGTGGCGACGTAGTCCAGGCCGCCCTGGAAGCGCAGCCACGAGACGCGGCTCTCCACGCTCGTCATCGTCCCAAACAAGAGGCTGACGACGATATTGCCCGTCACCACGTACAACAGCGCCTCGCGGCCCGAATCGCGGGCGAAGAAACCGAGCGCCAGCAGGCTGAACATCGGCGTGATCGTCCCCTGCAACAGCGACCCGCGCCAGCTCCAGCGCCAGTTGGTCAGCTCCATCTGGAACAAGTCCCACCACTGCACGAGCGCAGGCTGCCCGCGACGGTCAAGCGGCATAGTGGACATAAAGGTCCTCCAACGTGGGCGAATATAGGCGGAAATCATCCAGTCGTTCCAGGTCGAGGCGTTCCAGCAGGGCGCTCGCCTCGCGGCGTTCGATGAGGGCGATCCAGTGGCCCGGTTGTAGCTCGCGCGGCGTCAATCCGGCGGGAAGCTGTGGTGGCGCATCCGGCGCGAAGAAGAGTTCCAGACGCAGCTTTTGGTCAATGTGCTGCTTGAGATCGCCGGGCCGGCCCACGGCGACCAGTTCGCCCTCGCGCATGATGCCCACGCGCTGGATGACCTTCTCCGCCTCGATTGCATCGTGAGTGATGAAGAGAATCGTCGTTCCGCGCTCACGGTTGACCCGGCTGAGCACATCCCACACCAGACGGCGGCGCTGCGGCGCGAGTTCGTTCGTCGGCTCGTCGAGGATCAACACGGGCAGCCGTCCCGCCATTGCCACGGCCAGCCGCAGCAGTCGCCGTTCGCCGCCGGAGAGGCGCGTGCTGTATTTATCGCGCAGCGACCCCATCTGCCACAGTTCGAGCAGCGCGTCGCGCTCGCGGAGAGCGTCGGCGCGGCTCATCCCGCGCAGGTGCGCCGTGAAGTACAGCGCCTCCCCCACCGCCATGTTGTTGAGCGCGTGCGCCATCTGCGGCATATAGCCAACGTGCGCCGCCACGTGCTGCGGGTCCTCGGCGACGGATTTGCCGAGCAACGCAATCCGCCCCGATGTTGGCCGCAGCAGATTCACCATCTGCCGCACGAGCGTCGTCTTGCCGGCGCCGTTGTCGCCCAAAAAGCCGAAAATCTCGCCCTGGCGAATCTCGAAGGAGATGTCCTTGTTCGCCGGAGCAGTCTGCTTGGGGTAAAACTTGGTCAGGTTTTCGATTGCGTATACGACGGTCATAGCATGTGCGCCTCAGAAATCGTCAACGGATTGAACGGATGAAACGGATTGAGAGAACGGCGATTCGGATTTGCGGATTCACGTAACAATCTTATACTATAAATAGAGTAACTCAAATCAGCAAAGAGGACGCAACGATGAGCGTAGAAATGGTCATTGAGCTAAAAGAAAAACGGAGTGCGCAGGCCGTTGTCCAGGCTGTCGAATTCTACAAACGTAGACTGAAAGCCAATATCGCGCGGACGCAACGTCGTTTACAGCGATTTGAAGATCGCTATGCCGTCGACACGATGTATTTCCTTGAAACAATGACAGCGGAAGACCTCAACGGCGGCGATATCGAGTACGTCGAATGGGCGGGCGAAGCGCAACTCTTGCAGGGGCTTGAAACCGAACTGGCAGAACTCGAATATGCCAATTATCGACTTCCCTGAGTATAGTTACACAATCCGTAACCTGCTCGATAACGCATTATCAGCAGGAGACGTTGTGCATTTCGAGCTGGAAGTAGATCAACGGTCTACCATACGCGGCTTCATAACCGGACGCCTGGAATTTCGAGACGGCAGTACCCTTCATTTTCGTGAATACATTGACCTGACCCAGTTCGATCCTCGACTCACTTATGCCTACCACTATCAAACGAACGAAGCTAGACTCGTCTTCCGGTATGACAACGCGGCTCACCGCCCCACGTTGCCATATTCCGACCACAAACACACACCAATCGGCATCACGTCTCCCGATATGGCTACTTTAGCAGAAGTGCTCGACGAAATACTCACATTGCTGTCATAAAAACTCCAATCCTGGCCCAAAAACCGCCTCATATTCACTTTGAGGCGGTTTTGTTTTGCATTAGACACAAAAACTCTCCCGTGACCTATTGACAAAATTAAGTAATATGTTATAATTTTCAATATACAGATTAAAAATCTAAAGGAGATGAAACAATGTACCCAGTGCCTACCGAATGTCCAGTCTGTCACGACGATTTGCACGTCAGTCAAATGGTGTGCCGCACGTGCGGCGCAGAGATTCGCGGGCAGTTCGCTATGGA
>DAOUAY010000521.1:0-1586 GCA_034432995.1 Anaerolineae bacterium
TGGAGCGTTGGATTGTGATCCAACGCAAGCATATCAGGAGCAGTGTGTATGAAAAAATGGCGGGTTTTGTGCCTGATAATCTGCGTCATGCTGAGTTCCGCGTGCGGTTCCACCGGCAAGACGACCCCGATCCCACCTGCGCCGATATCCACGACGGCCCCGGCCACAGTGAGCGCAACCCCGACCTCCGTTCCCCCCACCGCCACGCCACCCGCTGCGCCCACCGCGCCGACCGCGCCGCCCCCCACGCCGATCCCCATTCCCCCGGATGCCGATAGGGGCTACCGCCAGTGGGCGATTGACGCGATCGCCAGTTCCGAGTACGGCGCTCTCAAGTACAGCGCGATGCAGGCCACCGGCAAACCGGACACGCTCGCGTGCGGCGCAGCGCCTTCCGCTTGGTCGCCCGCCGAGGCGGACGGCGTCGCCTGGCTCGAACTGAGCTACGATTCGCCGACTGCGCCGACGCTGATCAATATTTTCCAGACGCACAATCCCTCGCAGATCGTCAAAGTCGAGTTGGTTGATTATTCCGATAACTATGAGGAGATTTATACCGCACAACCTTACGCCTTCGACGAGTGCCCATACACACTTTCTATTCCTGTGCTGGATATGGGCCGCCAGATTCGCGGGCTGCGTATCACGCTGGATCAGGCGTTGGGGCTAGGTCGCCCGGCTATCGACGCGGTGGAAGTGATCGGTGCGGTGGAGCATTACTTCATCTCTGAACCGACAACAGCAGCCGAGGTGTTGTGGCAAGTGGGTAGCACGTCGCCGGAGCTGACGGGCCTGGAATTCTCGACGTTCGGCGGTATGGATGCCTCGGATACTGTCGTCTACGTCGCCGACGCCTACAACGGCGCGTTGATGTTCGATTTCGCGGGCAAGTTCCAGGGTATCCTGGGCCTGGGCGAGGTCGGCTACGTGGCAGATGTGGCGGTGGGACCAGCAGGCGAGGTCTACATCGCTGATATGGGTTTGCGCTTGATCGCCCATTTCGACGCCGAAGGCGCGCTGTTGAACGTGTTCGGCGGCTCTGGGACGGGCGACGGCGAATTCAGCGGCGACAGCCCAGCAGCGCTGGCGGTGGACTCGGAGGGCAACGTCTACGCGCTGGACAGCGGCGACGCCGGGACGCGCGTGCAGGTCTTCACGCCGGAGGGTGACTTTCTCCGCGCGTTCCCCGTCGAAGAAGCGCTCGGCGTGCGGGCGATGGATATCGGGCCGGACGACACGCTATTCCTGACCGGCTACGGCGGCTACATCCTGGAGCTTGTCCCCGTAGACGGGCGCGTGATCCAACGTCTGGGGCAGGAGGCGCTTGCCGACACTTTCCCGCAACGGTTGCGCGTGGATGACGATGGCAACTTCTACGTCACCACCTGGGGGGCGCACGCCGCAGTCAAGTTGGACAGTCAAGGGCAACTGCTGGAAACGATCGGCGTGGAAGCGACCAACGACGGCGTGACCGGCTGGCCGCCCGGCGAATTCCTGTTCCCGGTGGGGATCGCTGTCACCGGCGACGGGCGACACCTCTTTATTGGCGATGGATTCGGCGAGTTCGTGTTCCTGACTGCCTATCG
>DAOUAY010000522.1:0-5336 GCA_034432995.1 Anaerolineae bacterium
ACGGAGGGCGCAGAGAGAACCTTATACAATCTCTGTGGTCTCTGTGTCTCCGTGGTAAGAAGCTCTATCCGCAGAAACAGCCAATTCGTATGCTTCATCCGGTTCGCGGGCGACGACGTATTGCAGCGGTGCGATCTGGCGCGTCATGCCCTTGAGTTCCATCATCACCAAAGCGCTGCTGATCGCGGCCACCGGCAATGCAGTCTCGCGCGAGAGTTCGTCGAGATGGCGCGGCTCCGCGGTGAGGCGCTCCAAGATGGCCGCCTCGGTCGGATTCGATGGCAGAACCTCCCGCGCCAGTTGCTTCTCGGATACCTGATCCAGGTGCAGCGTCTCCAAGATGTCGCCGACCTCGGTAACGACGTTCGCGCCATCGCGCAGGAGGCGATTGCAGCCTGCCGAGGCCGGGCTGAGGATGCTGCCGGGCACGGCGAAGACCTCGCGTCCGTGGTCGAGAGCGAAGTCCGCCGTGATCAACGCGCCGCTCTTGACGTCCGCCTCCACCACGACCACGCCGAGACTCAAGCCGCTGATGATGCGGTTGCGGGCCGGGAAATTCGCCGCCTCGGGACGTGTGCCCAACGGATAATCGCTGACCAGTGCGCCGTTCTCGACGATGGCCTCCGCCAGTTTGCGGTGTTCGGCAGGATAAATGTAGTCGATGCCGGAGCCGAGCACCGCCAGCGTGCGCCCACCGGCATCCAGCGCGGCCTTGTGCGCGATGCAATCGATGCCCCGCGCCAGACCGCTGACCAACGTCACCCGATTCTGCGCCAGGTCGGTCGCCAAACGATGCGCGACCTCACGCCCGTAGACGGTAGCCTTGCGTGTCCCCACCAGCGCCACGGACCATTCGTCAGCGGGGGTGAGCGTCCCGCGCACGAAGAGCACCGGAGGCGCATCGGCGATCTGGCGCAGCAAACCGGGATAGTCGGGGCTGTCCCAGGTCAACACCTGCGCCCCTGCGCGCTCGACGCGCCGCAGCACTTCGTTCAGGTCGACCTGGTGGCGCACCTTGAGGAAGTTCTCCAGCGAGCGCCGGTCCAGCTTGGTCTCCCGCAGCACCTGCTCGGAGGCTTCCCACGCTGACTGGATGTCGCCAAAGAGGTCCAGCAACATACGCAGGCGCATCGGCCCGATGCCGCGCACCAGGTTAAAGCCGAGCCAATAGCATAGCGTGTCCATCTGTTCCTGCACCCGGTAGTAAAAACAAGGGATAAAGCACAAAGCGTATCTCTGACGCGTCGTTATGCTCTATCCCTTGCTCCCCTCAAAACAAACCGCTCATCTCGCCAATCTACGCGAATCTGGCTGAAAGTTAGCGAAGATTCGCGTGATTCGCGGTTGACATTTCCGTCCTCGTTGGTAAAAATCGCAGTAGCGAAACTACATCGTATCCAGCAGACCGGGCAATGGGCGGATGACCACCCGTCCGGCTGCGACGTCCAGATCGATCACCACGTCTTCGATGGCAGGGATGAGAAGCTCCCCCCGCGAACCGTGAATCACAAATACGTCGTTAGCGCCCGGCACGCTGAACACGTCGACGATATCACCGAGTATCTCGCCTTCTTCAGTCGTCACGTGCATGCCGATCAGTTGGTAATGGTAGTATTCTCCCTCCTCCAAAGGAACGGCGTCTTCTATCGGAATTTCTACCAGAGCGCCGCGCAGGGTATCGGCCTCATCCCGCGTGGCACACTCTTCGAAGGTGAGCAACATGGCTTCCTGGTGAAAACGCACCCCGGTGAGGGTGAAAGGCCGGTGCGTCTGGCCGACATACAGCGTACTGTGATGTCGAGCAAGGGTTTGCACCCGGTCGGGGTAATCGGTGAGGATTTCGGCGCGGAGTTCGCCGCGCACGCCGTGAGGGCGCACGATGCGCCCAATCGCTAAATAACGAGGCTCAGGTTGCTTTTCAGGCATCCCTGAGCCCCTTGACTTTCGGAAATGCAGCCGTCGGGACGGCGGCTGTCGCGACGATCATAGCTATACGATCTCCAACGTGACCTTTTTACCCATCTTCGCGCCAAGAACACGTGCGAGTGAGCGCATAGCATTGATGGTCCGTCCTTCACGACCGATCATTCGCCCCATATCTTCTGGAGATACCCGCAACTCCAGCATAATGGAGGTTTCACCCTCAATCTCTGAAAGATTGACCGCTTCTGGCTCGTCCGCCAGAGCTTTCGTCATATATTCGACCAAATCCTTGACTGCAGACATCGTTACGCCTCCTTGAGTATGTGAAAGCCAGTGCGTCAAATTGACGGCGTCAAATTGACGGCGTCAAATTGACGCGGGTTATAAGAAACAGGCAACCGAGGCGAAATCCTGCAAAACGCGGCAGTCCGTGCCGCGGTTACGCGCGGTCGTCGCTCTCAGTCACAGGTTCTACGTTTTGGATAGTGGGATGGTCCGTTTCCAGGCTTGTCGTCTGCGCCACCGCCGCGGCCTCTACCACCAATGCTTCCAGGGACTCACCGCCCTTCATGCGTTCGAAACGCGCCAGCGTGCCCGTCCGCTTCAGCAAGCGCGTCACTGCATCACTGGGCTGTGCTCCCACAGAGAGCCAATGCAACACCCTGTCTTCCTTGATCTGGACGGTCTCGGGTTCCATACGCGGGTTGTGAAACCCAACAATCTCTACGAACTTCCCGTCACGCGGGGCCGTAGATTCAGCTACAACCATGCGGTAACTGGGCTGTTTCTTACCGCCAACACGACGCATTCTAATCCTTAGCATAAGCCTCCTGTCCTCTTACAAAGGTGATCTAGTTATAAAGTTACGATTCAACACACCGGCGAAGGGTAGCAGTCGCACGCGCTTCGCGAGGCTGTGTAACGTATAGCGCTACCGGCCTAGCCCCGGAAAAGACGGCAATCCACGTGTCTTCCCCTGACCCAGGCGTTTCATCATATTCTGCATCTGACGATGCTGATTGAGCAACTGGTTAATCTGCTGGACGTCTGTGCCGCTGCCGGCGGCGATGCGGCGCTTGCGGCTGGCGTTGAGGATGCGCGGGTTGCGGCGTTCCGCCGGCGTCATCGAAAGGATAATCGCCTCCACGTACTTCAGGCTTTTCTCGGCCTCGAGTTTTTCGAGATCGACGCCCTTGAGCGCCTTGCCCAACCCGGGGATCATCCCCAGCAACTCGTTCAACGGCCCCATCTTCCGCACCTGGCGCAACTGATCCAGGAAATCCTCCATGTCGAAGTCGCCCTTGCGGAGTTTCTTCTCCATCTCGGCAGCCTGCGCTTCGTCGAAAGCAACTTCAGCGCGTTCGATCAAGGAGAGCACATCCCCCATGCCCAGGATACGACTGGCAAGCCGCTCAGGGTGGAAAACTTCCAGGGCGTTGGTCTTCTCGCCGGTGCCCAGGAACTTGATGGGCACACCGGTCACCTCACGCATGCTGATGGCCGCGCCGCCGCGCGCGTCGCCGTCCACCTTGGTGAGGATCAGGCCCGTCAGGCCCACGCGTTCGTGGAAGCCCTGCGCGATGTTGACGGCTTCCTGCCCGGTCATCGCGTCGGCAACGAGGAGCGTCTCGACCGGATGCACGCGCT
Source organism: Anaerolineae bacterium (assembly GCA_034432995.1). Classification (GTDB taxonomy): domain Bacteria; phylum Chloroflexota; class Anaerolineae; order B4-G1; family SLSP01; genus DSWT01. Next base: position 3,571 of record DAOUAY010000522.1, read on the forward strand.
CGCGGATGGCGACCAATTCTGACATCATCGCGTCGTCGATTTGCAGGCGACCGGCGGTGTCCAACAACACGATGTCGGAACCGCGTGTCCGAGCGTCATCCAGGCTGCGCGCGCAGATGTCCGGCGGTTTGGCCGCGCGATCGCTGTAGACCGGGACGTTGATCTGCCGCCCCAGCACTTCGAGTTGGGTGATAGCCGCTGGACGGTAAGTGTCGGCCGCCACCATCAACGGGAAATGGCCTTTGGAGCGCAGATGCAGCGCCAGCTTGGCGATCATGGTCGTCTTGCCGGACCCCTGCAAGCCTACCAACATAATGACATAAGGGGCGCGCCCTTTCAACTCCAGGCGTCCAGGTTCACCGAGTGTCGTCACCAGCTCCTGGTGGACGATCTTGATCACTTGCTGCGCGGGATTGAGGGCGCGGGAAAGTTCCACGCCGATGGCCTTCTCACGCACGCGCTCGACGAAGTCCTTGACGACTTTATAGTTGACGTCCGCTTCTAAAAGTGCCAGCCGGATCTCACGAAGTACAGCTTTGACGTCTTCCTCACGCAGGATGCCACGCTTACCCAGACGGTCGAAAATGCCCTGTAGCTTCTCACGTAAAGATTCAAACATCGCTATCCAGCCTCATAATCACGTACATTCTAACGGATATTGTGAATTCGTCAAGCATCTTAGCCGTCAGCTATCAGCCATCAGCCGTCAGCCACCTTGCAAAACGACGAGAGCAAGGCATAATAGAGCCACTATAGCAAGATGGATCTGTACATACGCCCATGGATTTGGGCTTTCACCCTGATTTTTGAGGTAAGAACATGACAAAGAAACGTACACCGGTACCTTTGATCCGGTCTGTGGTGATCCTCAACCGCGACCGCAAGCGGACCGCAAGCCGCACCGGGGTGAATCTGGTTCTGCGAGTTGTGGGCCTGTTGGTCCTGCTATCCTTATTGGCGACCGGGCTGGTCATCGGCATGGGCGTGGGTAGCGCCGCCGCCGCCTACAATATGATCACCGCCAACCTGCCCACCCCGGATGAAGTCGCCGCGGCCAGCGTCGAGACGTTCGAGACGACCAAGATTTACGACCGCACGGGCCAACATTTGCTTTATGAGGTGATCGATCCCAACGCGGGCGACCGCAACTGGGTGCCGCTTTCGGCCATGCCCGAATACGTGATTTGTGGCACAGTCGCGGCGGAAGACAACACCTTCTGGACCAATCCAGGATTCAACATCCGCGGGTTAGGCCGTGCTTTTGTCTCCAACCTGCAGGGAGAAGATGTTCAGGGTGGGTCGTCGATCACCCAGCAGGTCGTCAAGAACACGGTGATTCCCATCGAGGAACGCTTCGAGGTGAAGTACACGCGCAAAATCAAGGAAATTCTGATTGCGATGGAGCTGACGCGCCTGTACGATAAAGAAGAAATCCTAGAATGGTACATCAACACCAACCCCTACGCGAACCTCGCTTATGGGATCGATGCAGCAGCGCGCGTTTACTTCGATAAGTCCGTCGGCGAGCTAACCCTCTCCGAGACAGCGACACTCATCGCCATTCCACAATACCCCCTGCTCAACCCATTCAACGATCCAGAACAGGCGCTCAAACGCAAGGGTATCATCCTGCAACGTATGGTCGAAGAGGGCTGCATCACCAGCGCCGAAGCCAAAGTCGCCGAGGCTGAACCGTGGAAACTGGCGCAGTCTAACAAGCGCTTCGACATCCAGGCGCCGCATTTCTCGATGTACGTGCGCCGCCA
>DAOUAY010000523.1:0-6808 GCA_034432995.1 Anaerolineae bacterium
GCGCTGGAAAATGCCTGGCGCGCAGCAGCCTGGCGGGAGCAGATGTAAAAGAAGCATGAAGCAAGAAGCAAGAATCCTGCATCCTGCATCTTGCATCCTGCATCTTGCATCCTGCATCCTGCATCTTGCATCCTGCATCCTGCATCTTGCATCCTGCATCTTGCATCTTGCATCCTGCATCTTGCATCCTGCATCTTGCATCTTGCATCCTGCATCTTGCATCTTGCATCCTGCATCTTGCTTCCTGCGTCCTTTATAGCCCTTGATGAACTCGAATTTGAAGCGTGACATCCACCGGCGTCATAAAAGTCAGCAGGACGCGGACGTGATCAGGCGCCAGTTCGGCGTCGCGCATGGCCCACATCGCGTGCGCGTGGGCGCCTGGCCCGATGCGGATGACGTCATGTCCATACCGCATCATACCATAACCTTGCTTTAAGAACAACACCTGACCCGCTTGCGGGCGAGTCGCCGTGTCGCCCGTCTCCCACACACCGCCGGGCGGAAAGTCGAAGGCCATTTGCGCCGCGACGCCGTCCAGCCCGTCGAGCGTTTGATAGCGCAGATCGAAGCCGTCTTCCACCTCCTGAATGGTGAGTGTGGACAACGGAGGGGGCAAGCGGTGTAGGTCGCGCTCTTCGAGCATCACTGTCCACCGCTCCGGTGATACGGGATAGCCCAGCGGCAGTTCATAGCCGGGCCGGCGCGGATTGCTGCGCCCGTCGGAGCGCAGGATGACGCCGTCTTCGGTCGCAGTCACGTCATCGCTGATGAAGCGCCCGGTGTTGTGACCGAAGTACGTCTGGCTGATTTTGATGCTGGTCAGTTCCGCTTTCCCGTAGATGAGTGAGAAGAGCCGTGTGGTGTTGCGGAACGCGGACGCGCTCAACAGGCCGCGCCGCGCGCGCCATAAGCCATTGAGCGGCAGGAACAGCGCGAAATCGTCGGGCAGAACAGCATCGGCAGGTGTGGGGTCGCCATACTTGAGCAGCGGATACGCCAGCCACAGGAGATGACCTGCCGTTGCGTCGCTCTTTTCCCAGAGCATCTGCGCAGCCCGCACGTAAACCGGATTCGGGCGCAGTGCGTTGTAGAGCAAATAGCAGTGCGCCAGTCCGAGCGGGACGGTGCGCGTGCCGTAGTCCTGACGGCGCGAAAGGCCCGTTTCGGCAGTTCCGTCAGCGTGGAGGAAGCGCAGGTCGAGGTCGAGGTTGCGCGCCACGGCGTCCAGCGCCGCCGGGCAGTCGCGGCGCGCGGCGATGAGCAGCCACGAACGGTCGTTCACCGCATCGTACACGCCGATGCTGCGCTCGATGAACAGCCCTTCCGCATCCACGTCGATGCCTTCGGCGAGATAGGCATCCACCGTCGCCGCCACGTCCAAATCGGGAAAGAGCGCGTGCGCCTGCACCAACGCCGACGCGATCACCCAGCGGTGATTGGGCGTGTGGAAGCCGCCGTTCAGCATCCCGGCGACGGCGCGGCGCACGAACTGTTCCAACCGCTCCAAGAGCGCACGCCACGCCGGACTATCGACAGCGTGCGCACGCGCCAACTCGATCACGGCGCACAGTTGTTGCACCACAAAACCGGTATCCGGCGCGGAATCGTAGTTGACGGAGAGCAAGTCGATGTTGCCGCTCGGCCTCTGCGCCCGCAGCATGAAGTCGGCGGCCTGCGCTGCGCGCGCCAGGCGGGAGTCGTCGCCCGTCCCCAGCGCCAGATACGCGCAGCCCACCACGAAATGCGCGGAGTAGATCGCGTCGGCGATGCCGTAATCCGGGTGAATCAAGCCGCCGTAGTGCGGATGCGCGGGATCAACGATTTGCCAGTGCTGCACATCGTCGAGGTGAACGGCTAAAGCTTCTAAAACGGATGCAAGGGTCAGTCTTCTCATAACATATCCTTCAAATTTCTGCCCACTCAAACAGGCTGCAGAGGTACATGGTATAATGATGAGCAATCTTGGCAAGCCGCCAAGGACGTTCATTCGACCTAAAGGATCAGTCTCACACCACAATGCATAACAGAAAAGTTGTGACACACAAAATACTCATCATCGCTTTGCTACTCATGGCTTTCTCGTTGCGGATCATCGACATCGACAAGACGCCGCCGGGCCTTAGCGGCGATGAGAGCATGAACGGCGCTGATGCGATCAATGTCTGGCAGTGGGAACGTCTGCCGGTCTTCTTCCCTAATAACTATGGGCGTGAAGCCTTCTTTCTGTATCTCATGGCGTTTAGCGTCAAACTATGGGGCGTCAGCGCATTTACCATCCGCCTGCCGGCTGTTCTGTGCGGGATGGCAGCCTTGATCTTTACCTACATATTGGTCAAGAGATTGTGGAACGAACGCGCAGCGTTGCTCACCGTAGGATTGATGAGTATCTCTTTCTGGCCGATCTTTACCAGCCGGGTGGGACTACGCGCCGTCTCGATGTTGCCGTGGGAAGCCCTATGCCTGTACGCCCTGTGGCGCGGGTTACACGAGCGGCGCTGGCGGTGGTGGATAGTGACCGGGGTCGCATTAGGCATCTTGACGTATACGTACATCCCCGGTCGGCTGTTTGCCGTGGTTCCGCTGCTATGGTTGAGCGTCTGCGCTGTGTTGAGCAGACATCGCCCCTGGGATGGCGCAGCCCGGTGGAAAATTCTGGGGGGTCTCTTGCTTGCTGGCGGTCTCGCACTGCTCATTTTCACCCCATTTGGACGCTTTATTGCTCAGTACCCGGAGCTAGCCAACCAACGCATCACCGAACTCAATAGCGTATTGCGCGACCTCCGGAACGGGAATTTCAGACCACTCTGGCAGTCCACGGTAGACACCTTGCAGATGTTTACATTTCGCGGCGAATGGGACTGGTATTACAATATATCCAACCGCCCACTATTCGATTGGGCAACAGGACTCTTTTTTTATGCCGGTGTGCTTCTAGCTTTGCTGAACCTACGCCAGCCACGCTACCAACTACTTCTGATTTGGACTGGGATCATGTTAGCGCCGAGTATGCTTTCGATCGGCGCGCCTTCATTTTTGCGGGTCACTGGGGCGCAAATCCCTATCTACATCTTTCCGGCACTAACCATCGATCAGATATGGCGGCAGCTCGACAAGCGTGCTTTACGTCCAAGCGCCGCTCCTGCGATGCGCCATTCCCCGCGTTGGTTTGGCGCGTTAGTATGTTTAGGGTTTTTGTCGGTGGCATTGCGTGATGGACACGCTTATTTTGTGGAATGGACACACTATCCCCGCACACGCCGAATTTATGGCGCGGGTCTTGCGCAAATCGGCGCTGCTTTGGATGCGCTTTCGCCGTTACCGGAGAATGCCCAGGTATTTGTGGGCTGTGATTACGCCGCCGACTTATGCCGCAATCTGGTGCGCTATCAAACCCGCTACGACGGTCCTATCCAATGGTTTGTAGGACGCCGCGCGCTCATCTTTCCGCAGACCACCTCACCACAGGGGGATGCGTATTATTTCTTTGGCGATGCGCTGCCGCCGGAGATGATTTTACAGCCCTGGGCGCAGTTAGCAAATACCTTCGCAGCGACCTATTCGACCAATGGGGCGTTGGAATCGGCTGTCTTGCGCATACCGGCGAAGAATCTGTCCTATGCGCCCTGGACGCCGCAAGCGCCGTTACAAGGACAATTCGGAAACACCTTAACCATGCTTGGTTACGATTTACCGGCGCAGGCGGAACGCGCTCACGACCTCACCTTTGTCGCCTACTGGCGCGTTCCAGACACATTCGAGGTTGATGGAAGCGCGCCCCTGTGGAGCAGTCTGACGGTGAGGGATGCAGAGGGCCGCGTTTGGGATAAACAGACGCATTTGTTGCCCTATGCGTCGTGGGATTGGATTTCAGGCACGGTGGTAGCCCAAACGATGACATTTACCGTCGCCGCCTATATCCCACCGGTCGTGCTGTATCCCGATTTCAGCATCGAGAAAAACGGGCAAAAACTGCCTTACCATCTGGCAACTGGTGAAGTCATGACGGCTGCGGTGTTGAGTCCACTCCAGATTACCGGCGCTCCGGTAGTCAAGCCTCCGGCTTCACATACCCTTTTGGGCCTGGCGGACGAAATTGCACTAGGAGAAGTGTTGATGATCGGCCTCGCCCGACCCGGCGAACGGCTCAACTCAACCTTGCACTGGTATACGCTGAACACGCCGCGCGCCGACTACGCGGTCCGTTTTCAATGGCATCAGGATGATTGCGCCGGGCCGGTGCGCCATACAATGATCGAACCGTTGTTAGCCACCCTCTACCCCACGTCGCGCTGGCTGCCTGGCGAACCGGTGCGCAGCACACATGATCCCATTATTCCCAGAGAACTGCCCCAGGGCATCTACGGCGTCACGCTCGACCTGATCCCGGCGACACAGGCGGAGGACATGCCCGCATCCAGGGTCGCTTGTCGCTCGGTAGAGATTGGCGGTCACGCGCGAACGTTCACTGCTCCCGACATTCCCTATCCACACGTACAAACGTTGGCAGACGGGGTGCAGTTGTTAGGCTACAGCCTCGCGCCGGCAGGGGAGCGACATCCAGGCGACGCGCTCGAAGTGACCCTGTACTGGCAAGCCACAGCCGCGCCGGCTCACGGATATACTGTGTTTGTCCATCTCTACCGACCAGATGGACAACTGGCCGGGCAGCACGATGGCCCACCCTGCGCCGGCGAATGTCCCACCTTTTCCTGGGTTCCTGGGGAAATTCTGATAGATCAACACACCCTGACCATCGACCCGGACACCGAGCCAGGAGAGTACCGGCTAGGCGTGGGCATGTACGATTTCATATCTCTGGAACGATTGACCGTCCCTGACACAGAGAATAATGTGATACTCTTGACCGATGTCTCGGTGCAGAAATAAACCTGAATTCGTTTATTCGTTTCCTGATTCGGGGTCGGCAAACTCAGCCAGCGCTGTCAATCGTTGCAAATACGGCTGCACGGCGGGGAACAGCGCGCGGTAGACCTCAATATACAACTGTGAGTAAAATGCGTGTCGCCCCGCATCAGGCGTGAACGGCTCCAGCGCGATGCGCGTCATCGCCTTCGCCGCCGCGCGCGCATCAGGGAACAGTCCCGCGCCGGTTGCCGCAAGGATACCCGCGCCCAGGGCTGCCGCGTCGGTCACAGCGGCGCGATAGACTGGCTTGCCCGTCACATCGGCGATGATTTGCAGCCAGCGGTCGCTCTGCGCGCCGCCGCCCATGGCGACGTAGCTTTCCACCGGCTGACTGTGCGCCGCCTCCACGCCTTCCGTGTGCAACCGCTGCTCGAAGGCGATCCCTTCCAGAATCGCCCGGTACAGGTGCGCCCGCGTGTGGATGCCGCGCCATCCCACCACAATCCCGCTCGCCGCCGCATCCCAATATGGATTCATCGCCGAATTCCAGTAAGGCACGAGCATCAACCCCTCCGCCCCCGGCAGAATATCGGCAATCGCTGCATCATACTGTTCCTCAACTCGTAATTCGTGATTCGTGATTCGTGATTCACCCATTCGCTGATTCGCCGATTCTGCCATTCGCTCCACAAACCACGCAATCGTGTACGCGCCGCCGAGGAGGACGGTCTCCAGGCTGTAGCTGCCGGGGACGGCGCTGACCATGGTGCGGAAGGCGCGGTCGGTCACGTAAACGTCCGCGTGCGTGCCGGAGACGACGGACGTGCCCAGGTTGAGGTACGCCTGGCCCGGCTGCGTGATCCCCACGCCCAGGCCGCCCGCCTGCCCATCACCGATGCCCGCCACGACAGGCAAGCCGACGGGCAAACCGGTCAACGCGGCAGCTTCGGGCGTCACCGTCCCCAGCACCGCGCCGGGCGGGTAGGCTTCCGGCATCTGCGCCACATCCACGCCGAGGTAAGCCAGCAGACCGGCATTCCAAGTGTTCGTGCGCATATCGAACAGGCCGGTGGGGTCGGCGCAGCCCCATCCCGTGCGGGCATGGCCGGTCAGCCTACAGGTGAGGAACGCGGCGACGTCCAAATACTGCGCCGTGCGCGCGAAAATGTCGGATTCGTGCGCGCGCAGCCACGCGATCTTGCCGAGTGTGAGATTGCCGGAAAGTGGCTTGCCGGTTTCGCGGTGGATGCGCTCCGCGCCGTACTCTTGGGCGATGACGGGCAGGAGATCGCGGGCGCGCTCGTCCATCCACACGATAGCAGGGCGGAGCGGCGTACCCTTCACGTCCACGGGAACGAAGGTCTCACGCTGCGGAGAAATGCATAGCGCAGCGATGCGGGTGGTATCGACACTGGCTAGCGCCGTGCGCACGGCCTGCACGCACGCTTCCCACCAGGTTTCGGCGGGCTGCTCGTGCCAGGTTGGACGGGGCATCCACAACGGCAGCGCAGCGCGTCCCTCGGCGAGGAGCGTACCGCGCGTGTCCCACACGATCGCTTTGCAGGCGGTCGTGCTGCTGTCAATGCCCAGAATCAGATTGGGGATCACAGAGGTTTATCACAAAATCGGAAACTGCCTGGGCCAACACCAACGCTTCGCGGAGCATAACCTGTGCGCCCGTCAAATCTTGTCTGGCAAAACCTAACCAGCGTTCAGTCAAGGCGTGCATAGACAATACGTCCTTTGTTCAAGATTTCATCACGCACAAAAGGCCGCTCGAGGCGCATTTCTTCCAGTTCTTCACCGGATTTTTGCCGTCCTGTGCAACTTCTGCCATAACTCACCTCTTGGTCTTATTTTACTCCATGCCGTGGGTTATGACAATAGATTGGCTAACACATCCTCTGGCGTCATGACGCGCACCAAAGCGGCCAAACGC
>DAOUAY010000524.1:0-16781 GCA_034432995.1 Anaerolineae bacterium
ATGCACACACAATACAAAAGGCCGATGCAGAGACATCGGCCTTTTGTAAAGCGACTGCTTCTTACAAACCAAACACCGTTCGCTCTTCATCGCACATCTTCATAGCGCGTCTCGATGCCTTGCCGTTTGCTCAATTTGAAGAAGGTCGCGTAACGCTTGGACGAGAGGGCCGTCCCCCGATGATCGCGCCCCAGACTGCGCCAACGGCGCAGTAAGTCTGCTTCTAAAGACTCAGGAAAGCTGAACGCAAAACCGGAGGTCATCGAACCCAAATTCGACCACCTTCTGGAAGACGGTATCCATCTGCTCGGCGGCTTCGCGCGCGCCTGGCAACCCCTCCCGGCGCAACGTCCAGTAGACGGCGAAGGCCGCGCCCGGCAAGTTCATCCTGGCGCGCTCCGCCTCGGCGGCGTTGATCTCGCGGATGATGTCCTCGAGCCGCGCCAACGTCTGCTGCGTCGTGAGTTGGCGCTCCTGGTACGCCTGGATCACGGCTTCGGCGCGTTCGCCGATAGAGATGAGGTAGGGCGCCAGTCCGCCCTGCGCATCCACCAGCGTCTGGATGCTCTTGGCGTAGTTGAAGACCTTGACGGTATCCGTCTTGTCGCCGGCGGCGATCTTCTCCAGGAGGCGCTCGTTGATCTCGTACACTTCCAGACTGTCACGGATGACGCTGCTGTGCGCGTGTTCGCGGACCAGAGCCTCGGTTTTGCGCTGGAAGTCCTTATCGACGCTGACGCCCGGCTCGTAGGCTTCACGCAACAGGCGATACATCCGCGATAGCGTCTCGTAGTCATCCTGGTAGGGACGCAAGAATGCATCGGGTGAGAGTACCTCGTAAAGGTCTTCGATTTCACGGAAGAAGCGATAGAACGTGTGGCGCACTTCCTCGTCGCGATAGTGGGCCAGCGCGCGCTCGGTCGCCTTGTCGGGGCAGCCGGCGCCCCGTGTGAGGGGAATGCCGTCGGCCCGCGCCTGCGCCAGCAGGTGGGCAAAGCGCTCGCGCAGGACGCCGAGTTCCTCGATGACGCCTTCTACGTCTTTGGAGTCGAAGGCCAGGGCTTTCTCCAGGTTCTCGAAGATGCCCACGAAGTCCAGCACGAACCCGGAGGGCTTACGCCGGCCCAGGTCGTCCTCGTAGGGACGGTTGACGCGGGCGATGGCCTGCAGGAGGACGTGGTCGCGCATCGGCTTGTCGAGGTACATGCAGTAGAGCACCGGCGCATCGAAGCCGGTCAACAGCTTTTCGGTGACGATGAAGAGCTTGGGCAATTTATCGGGAGCGCGGAAATCCTGGCGCAGTTGCTTCTCATCTTCTTCCCGCAGGTGGAACTCGCTCAGGACTGCGTCGTCGTAGTGACCGGCGCTGTAGACGACGGCGGAGTATTCGGGCGGCAGATGTTTGTCCAGCGCGTGTTTGTAGAGGGCGCAGGCCTCGCGGTCGACCGCCACCAGGAAAGCCTTGTAGCCCATCGGGTCGACGACGCTGCGGTAATGGTCGGCCACGTAAGCCGCGACGCGCGCCATCCGCGTCTCGTTCTTGAGCATATTGCGCAGCGTGACCGCTTTCTGGAGGATGCGGTCCAATTCCTCCACGTCGCTGATCCCCTCGGCCTCTTTGAGCGAGAGGAACTCCCGATCCAGCGTCTCGCGGTCCACGCGCAATTCGCCGGGCGCCAGGGTGTAACGCAGCGGCACGGTCGTCTCGTCGGCGATGGATTCGGCGATGCCGTACTTATCCAGATAGCCCTGGGGATCGTCCAGCCCGAAGACAGAGAAGGTCCCTCGCCCGCGCGCGCCCCGGTCGATGGGCGTGCCCGTGAAGCCGAAGAAGGAGGCGTTGGGCAGCGCCGCCAGCATATACGTGCCCAACGCGCCGCCGGTGGTGCGGTGCGCCTCGTCCACCAGGACAAAGATGTTGCGCCGGGCGTTGACCCCGGCCGGCATCCCCTCGAATTTGTGAATGGTGCTGACGATGACGCCGCGCCAGTCGCCGGACAACAGCTCGCGCAGATGACGCTTGGACGCGGCCTCGATGTATTCCACCCCTACGGCGGCCAGATTGCCGAAAAGCTGCGACTCCAACTCGTTGCGATCCACCAGCAGCAGCACCGTAGGATTCTCGAAAACGGGGCGCGCCGCCAGTTGTTGCGCCACACAAATCATCGTGTAGGTCTTGCCGGAGCCTTGGGTGTGCCAGATCAAGGCGCGGCGTTTGTCGGGATCGCCGGCCCGGCGCACGACGCGTTCCACAGCCCGCATCTGGTGCGGGCGCAGCACGACCTTGCTCAACTCATCGTCTTTGCGGGTGAAGAGGACGAAGTCCAGCAACACGCGCAGCAGGCGTTGCGGGTGGACGAAGGTTTTCACCAGGGTCTCGAAGTCGCCGCCGGCAGATTCTTCGCGCCAGTCGAAGAGCGCTTTGCGCGATAGGTTCCACGTGGGGCCGTAGTAGAAGTGGACCAGGTGGGTGAGCGTGTGAAGCTGCGTCAGAGCCAGGAACTCCGGTCCCTCGCGGTGATAGCGGCGCAGTTGATCCAGCGCCTTGGCGATGCCTTGCTGCTGGTAGATGGACTTGGTCTCGATGATCACCACGGGGATGCCGTTGACAAAGAGCACGATGTCGGGCCGGATGCCTTTCTGCGCGCCCGCGTCGAAGCGCAGTTCAGCGGTGACGTGGAAGGCGTTGCGCTCCCAGTGGTCGGCGTCCACCAGCGCCACGTTCCGCTCGCGCTTTCCTCCGGCGTGAAGACGGTCTTGAGACCCTTAATGTAGTCTTTGTACTTGGGCGCATCCACCGGGCCGCGAATCCGGCACGCGGCCTCCCACAGCCAGGGTTCGAGCGCGGCGATGTCGAGGGTCATATCGGGAATTGTCTCCTTGGAAAATAAACCGCTAATCGCGCCAATCTACGCGAATCTTTCTCGAGAAATCGACGAAAATTCACGTGAGTCGCGGATCGAGTCCTAATAGCTCAACCCAAACCCAAACGGGAACAGTGGATCGGCGCTATCATAGGGCGCGTCGGTCTTTTGCGCCCACACCGCCTCCATCGAGCGCGGCAGCTCGAAGGGCAGCTTGCCGGTGGGGTTCCAGCGGCCAAAGATCACGTCCAGCACGGCGGCGTCTACGGCCCCAAAGCTGCCGATCAACCCGGCGCAGGCTCCAGCGATCTCCGGGATCACGGCGGGGCGATCGAGGTGAATCGCCACAACCGTGGGGAGCTTTGCCATCAACGCCAGCAGGCGCTCTTTTTCGGGACTCTTGAAGTCCAGGTCGTCGTAGTGGAACCAGGACGAAAAGCCCTCGCCGATGGTCTGGTAGGGCGTGACCAGGCGCAACAGGGCATAATCGGCTTCCTCAGGGGTGGGAACCACGTCGGCGTAAGGGGCCAGGGATTCAGGCCGGTAGCCTTCGATGTAGACTTTGGGACGACCAGCCAGTGGCAGCGCGCCGCGCTCGAGCAGCACCAGCGATTTGCGCTGGGCGCGCTCGCCGGCTGCGCGGAAGACCGGATTGCCCACAATGCGCGCGTCCCCCTCCGGGTCGAGGTAGGGGTTGTCGAACAGGCCCAGGCGGAACTTGTCGCGCAGCAACCGGCGCACGGACTGGTCGATGCGCGCCTCGCTGATCTGCCCGCTCTGCACCAGTTCGATGATGAGCGCGGGGCACTCTTCACCGCCGAACTGATCCACGCCCGCATCGAGGATTTTCTTCGCCCGTTCGAGCGGCGAAAGGTGTTCCACCCCCCACGCGCGCGCCTCCATCAGCAGCCGCCCGTCGAGGAACAGCTCGGTGATCAGGCTCCAGTCCGTGCAAACCACGCCGTCGAAGCCGTACTTTTCGCGCAGCAGGCCGGTGATTACGGCCTTGTTGTAGCCAAAGCCAACCTCTTCGATCCCCGGCACGCCAATCGGCTGGCCGTAGTAGGGCATGATTTGCCCCGTCCCGGCGCGGAAGGCCGCCTCGAAGGGGATCAGGTGATAGTCGAAGTTGTTGCCCGGATAGACCTGTTCCTTGCCGTAAGAGAAATGCGGGTCGCGCCCGTCCTTCTGCGGGCCGCCGCCGGGGAAGTGTTTGGTCATGCAGATGACGGAGGCGGGACCGATAGCCTCGCCCTGGAAACCGCGGATGTAGGCTTCGACCATGCGCGACGAGAGTTCGGCATCCTCGCCAAACGTGCCTTCGATGCGCGGCCAGCGCGGCTCGGTGGCCAGATCGGCCATGGGATGCAGCGCAACCGAGATGCCCACCGCGCGATATTCCTGGCGGGCGATGTCGCCGAATTCCTGCACCAGGGCCGGGTCGTTGGCCGCCGCCAGGCCGATGGGTTCGGGCCAGCGCGAGAAGGCGTCCGTCACTTCGGATGCGCCGGCAAGCTGAACGTAGCCGTGACGCGGATCGGATGAAAGGGTGACAGGGATACCCAGGCGCGTGCGCTCGGCCAGCTTTTGCAGCTTGTTGTGCCACGTCACCGCCAGACGCGGTTCGGGCAGGGCGTGCACGTTGTAGTGGTTCATCTTCAGATCGAGCACGTTGTGGATGGTGTCGTACTCGCCCAGCCAGTTTTTGCCGTGGAACAGTTCGCCGTCCATCCCCACCGGGATGACGTTGTGGAACATCAGCCCGACCTTCTCGTCCAGCGTCATCTGCCGGAGCAGGTCCTCCACGCGCGCCTCGACCGGGCGGCGCGGGTCTTCGTAGATATCCAGGCGACCGTTCTTGTTCAGGTCGCGGAACGTGATCCCGTCCTGGGTCAGGACAGGCGCATCAGGCGGTAATTGTGTCATCAGTAACCTCTCTTTGTCATGAATGGATAAAGCTATCGTCGAATGTAGACCATTCCAGTTTACCGCATCACAAGGGAACGCACAAGCGCGAACAGACCCTTGAAAAACCTGCCGTTCATCATAAGCAGCAAGGCTTCGAGCAGCTCGCGTGTGAGAGGCGTGTCGCCCATCAACATCCCCCGCAACGGCATTTCACGGGACACGGCTTCCATCAGCAGCGCCATGGGGGTATCCTCTTTGCCCGCGATCATCTTGCCCATTTGCTTTTTCATCATGCCGGCAAACTGCCGGCCGATGAACGATTCGCGCATATCGCCAACGGGCGTGTTGAAGGTGTACTGGCCTTTGCGCGCCTCCTGGTTGGGTGGGACGGGGCGACCGAGCAGCGCCTCGAAGTCCGTCTGGCTGACGGCGGCGCCTTTGGGGAAGGCGTGGTAGACGGCAAGCTCGGTGCGAGCGGCGGCGGGTTGCGCGCCCGGCATCTCGATGGCGGCGCTGAGGCGAATGTCCCGCGACGAAGCGCCCACCAGAATCTCGAATGTCCCGGCTTCGACGCGCCAATCCTTGCGCTGTGGATCGTAATAAGCAAAGGCGCGCCGGTCCAGGTCGAGCGTCACTTCGATTTCTTCGCCCGGTTGCAACGCGACTTTGGCGAACGCTTTGAGTTCCTTCGCGGGGCGGAAGGCCGTGGATTCCACATCCCGCACGTAGAGCTGGACAACCTCTTGCCCGGCCACTTTCCCGGTGTTTTTGACCTTGAACGCGACGGTGAGTGATTGGCTGTCCGAACCTTCGGGCTGGCTCAGCGCCAGGTCGCTGTACGCAAAATGCGTGTAGCCCAGCCCATGTCCAAAGGGGAACAGCACCGGCTGTCCGACGGTATCGTAATAGCGGTAGCCCACGTAGAGGCTTTCACGGTATTCCACCGTGGCCGGCCCGCCGGGGAAGGTGCGGTACGCGGGGGTGTCTTCCAGCGTGAGGGGGAAGGTCTCGGCCAGCTTGCCGCTCGGGTTGACTTCCCCAAACAAGATGTCGGCGATCCCGCCCGCGCCGGCCTGCCCGCCCAGGTAGCCTTCGAGGATGCAGGGCACGTCCCCGGCCCACGGCATTTCGACGGGCGAACCGTTGCTCAACACGACCCCGACTTTCGGGTGCGCGGCGGCGATCCGCTTGATGAGGGCGTCGTGGCCGGGCGGCAGCTTCATGTGCGTGCGGTCCACGCCTTCGGTTTCGTACAGGTCGGTCAGGCCGGCGCAGATGATGACGACCTCCGCCTTTTCGGCCAGGGCCAGGGCTTCTTGGATCAAGGTTTCGTCCGGTTGGTCGCCCTTCTCCGTGTAGCCGGGCGCGTAGGGGAGACTGTCTACGCCGAGAAGCTTGAGCATCTCATCGTGCAGATTGTCGAGCCGAGTGGGATTCATCAGCGAGCTACCCGCGCCCTGGTAGCGGGGGACTTTCGCAAAGCGGCCAATCAGGGCAAAGCGGGTCGTCTTTTGTAAAGGCAAGAGGTCGCCGTCATTCTTGAGCAGCACCACGCCCTCGGCAGCCACGCGGCGCGCCAGAGCGTGATGCGCCTGCATGTCGCAGGTGAAGTCCTGGCTCAAAGTTGCGTCGGCTTTGAAGATCAAGGTCAGAATCCGTTCGACGGCGCGGTCCAGGACGGCTTCGTCCAGTTGCCCGGCCTCGACCGCCGCCACGATTTTGGCGTCATTCCCGTTCTTCGCGCCCGGCATTTCGAGTTCGGTGCCGGCTTGCAGCGCCGCCACGCGCTCGTTCATCGCGCCCCAATCGGTGACGACCAGCCCTTCATGCCCCCATTCGTCCTTGAGGATGTCGGTCATCAGGTAGGCATTTTCGCAGGCATAGACGCCGTTGATTTTGTTGTAGGCGCACATCACCGTCCAGGACTGCGCGCCCTTGACGGCGATTTCGTAGCCGGGGAGGTAAATCTCACGCAGCGCGCGCTCGTCCACCACGGCGTCGATCGTCATGCGGCGGTATTCCTGATTGTTGACAGCGTAATGCTTCAGCGACGTGCCGATGCCCTGGCTTTGCACGCCGGCGATGTGGCTTTTGGCGATTTCGCCGGTGAGGTACGGGTCCTCGGAGAAATACTCGAAATTGCGCCCGCACAGAGGCGCGCGTTTGATGTTGGCCCCTGGCCCCAGGATCACGCCGACTTTCTCCTGGCGACATTCCTCGCCCAGCGCCTGCCCCACCTGATAGACCAGGTCGCGGTTCCAGGTGGCGGCCAACGCGGAAGCGGTCGGGAAACAGGTCGCCGGAACGCTCTCGTTCAATCCGACGTGGTCGGCTTGCCCGGCCTGTTTGCGCAGTCCGTGCGGGCCGTCCGTCACCATAATGGAGGGAATTCCCAGGCGTTCGATGCCTTTCAGATGCCAGAAATCCTGCCCCGAACACAGGGAGGCTTTTTCGGCGAGGGTCATTTGTGCGATGAGCGACTTGATTTTCTCTTCAAATTCCATAGAACATCCTCCTGTGAAAATGGCGAATGGCGAAAGGCGAATGGCGAATGGCAAATGGCGAATGGCAAAAGTCTATCGACATGTTTTCGTGCTTGCATGGAGTGCGTTAGCACCGGCGTCTCCTCGTATAAAATAAACCGCTAATCTCGCAAATCTACGCGAATCTTCTTGAGATTAGCGAAAATTCGCGCGGATTCTGCGAATGCAGACATTCGCGGTTACAATTTTGATCCCCGGTGCTGTGCCGTAGGTTCGGCTAAACTTCTTATAATTCGGGAATTGGTCCCAAGATGGCTGCCAGGAACTGCCGGATTTGCCGATCCCACAGGAACCAGTCGTGATGGCCGTCTTCCTCGTGATAGTCGGACTTCACGTCCAACGACTGGCAGGCGGTGTGGAAATAGCCGCTGAGCGGGTACAGGTCTTCCTGAGGCCCACGGCGATGAACAGATGCGGCAAGTCCGCCGGCTTTTGGG
This sequence comes from Anaerolineae bacterium, assembly GCA_034432995.1. Classification (GTDB taxonomy): domain Bacteria; phylum Chloroflexota; class Anaerolineae; order B4-G1; family SLSP01; genus DSWT01. The sequence goes on from DAOUAY010000524.1 coordinate 7,753, forward strand.
CGGCGCGCTGCAACCACACCGCCGGATCGTGTTCGCTGCCGGAGAGTTTGTCCAGGTCGCCAAACAGCAGCGCAAATTCCTGCTTGCGCCGGTCGTCGGGATTCAGCTCGAGGATTTCCAGGGACAGCACGCCGGAAAAGCTGGCGGCGACGGCGTAGAGTTCGGGGGGCAACAAAGCGGCCTTGAACGCGCCGTAGCCCCCCATCGAGTTACCGGCGATGAAGGTGTCTTCCCGGCGCGGCTTCAGGCCGAAGACATCGGCCAGGTAGCGCGGCAGTTCCTCAGTCAGATCGTAGATGATAGACGTCAAGCCGTAGCCGAGCGACTTGGTCACCATGGGCGTCAGGGCAATGCTGATGATCATCGCCACCAGTTGGAAAGCCTGGCGCAAGGCATTGGTTTTGGCGCGGCTGGCATCGTCGCGGAACAGCTCAGGGAAGAGCGCGCCATAGTTGGCGTTGATGACCGAATCCAACGTGCCGGTCAAAATGTAGAAGAGCATCGCATAGGCGAAGATGGCATTGCCCGACAGGAAAGCCGGGATGTTGTAGAAAGCGACGAAACACAGAATCAGGATTGGCGTGCCAATTGCCAACCAGGGACGGCGGCGCCCCCAGCGAGAGCGCGTCCGGTCGGACAGGAAGCCATAGACGGGATTGTCGAGGGCGTCGATGAACGTGTAAATCAACATCATCGCCGCCCATTGCGTGGTGGTCACGCCCAGACCAAGCACATAGAAGGTGAAGGCAAACGTCTTGAGCATGTTGATCGGGATAGAGGCGCCAAACATACCGATGGCGTAGTTGAAAGACGTTCCTCGTTTTGAAGACACAGGATGACCTCCCTCTATTTACAACTCGTCGAGAAGTGCCACTTTTTCGGCCCTGATGACGGCAGCATAGGCCGTCTGTCCCGACTCTGTTTCGTACTCATACGCTATATCGATGATCGTCCCGCTGACGAGGACCATGTCCTCTTCAAAAAAGCGTTCGGTGGTATCGTAAGAAACAAAGAAGATAACCTGGTCACATACACCATCAGGGGCCGGGTTCGTCCACTGCACCTGAAACCACAGCCCATCATCTTCGGGGGAGGGCGTGTCCATAATCATGCCGTGCCATTGAACGTAGGTGTTAAGAGAGGCGTCGCTCGACGTCGCTTCGCAGATATCGACGCCGGCGTGTGGGACTGGGGTCAGTGTAGGAGAAGGCGGAAGCGTCATCGGCGTAGATTGGGACGTAGAAGATGGCGGCGTCCAGGTCGGCAACGGCGAACTTACCGGCGGGAAGGTGGCAATGGGCATGGGCGTCTGAGTTGGAGAGGGTTGGAAAATATCTGTCTGTGTTGGGAACGGTTGTGGGAAGTCCGTCTGCGTTGAGGACGGTTGCGGGAAAGCCGTTTGTGTTGGCTCCCCATACGCCATAGGATCAGGCATAACGGTGGCATCATCGGTAGGCGCACCGTCGGTAGATACATCGTCGATAGATACTTCATCCTTTTTGGGCGTGAGCTTGTCCCTCGCCCACACAAACCGCTCGCGCTCCATCACACACTCGGTGTGCTCCGTATACCCCGTAACCTCATCTCCCGCGCGGTACGAATACACCGACACGAAATGCCAGCCCTCCTGAGCGTAACGCGCGGCCTCCTGGCAGTCGATGATCTGGGTTTTGCGGACGGTGAGCAGAGAGCGCAAGACTGTCCCCACGTTAGCCAGCAGCAGCAGAACGAGGCACCCGAAAAGCACGCCCGCGGCAATCAGCAGCGGCCTGGAAACGGTGATCGTATCCTGCCGTCCGGGTTTGATTTCTCGCGTCCCAACGGCTGAGTATGTGGGCGGCGACTTCGCAGGGGGCGGCGCTCCAGCGGCGCTCCGATAAGGGCGTGCGGGCTTATCGCCAGCCAGCGTTTTGTTTTTCGGGTTGTTGACGACGATGCCAATCACACCGATCCCAATCAGGAGCAGACCAAGCAACACCCAAATCACGATTCCCAGGTACGCCCGGAACACGTAAAGAATGATCGCTAAAAAAATCAGGCAACCGAGCGTAATCAGAACAATGGGAAACAGATTGCGCTTAAGTGTAGAACGTAGCATGAATCGTTTTCCTTCCACCGTCTTGTCACAGGCCAACGCAATGACGTTTTCTTATGTGATGCCGTAAGTATAAGGCAAGGTGAAGAAAGGGCAAGCACGGATTTCACCTTTCGGAAAGCTCAGCCCAGTGACCCGCGCCGCTTCCCGAAAAGCGCAAACAGCAATGGAGCATAACAATGGTATAATCCTGTCATCCCGTTCCCAAAAGAACCAGCATACGGCAAACCATTCGCCATTTGCCATTTGCCATTTGCCATTTTTAGGAGGCACCCATGCAGACTTATCACTTACGCCGTTCCGAAAAAGCCATTGCCGATCCCGCAGAGATGTGGGCCGTCATCGCCGGGCAGAAAATCATGACGTTGGCGATGTGCAAAGATAACGCCCCTTACCTCGTCACGGTCAACTACGGCTACGACCAGAACGCGGGCTGCCTGTACTTCCACTGCGCCGCCGAAGGGAAAAAGATGGACTATCTGCGGGCCAATCCCGCCGTGTGGGGCCAAATCGTGGAGGATAACGGCTACCTCGACGGCAAGTGCGACCACGCCTTCCGCTCGGTGCACTTCCAGGGGCGCGTCACCTTCGTAGAAGACGTCGAAGAGAAACGCCGTGCGCTCTCCTTGATGATCGACCGCCTGGAATCCGATCCCGCAGCGGTAAAAGCGCGGCAGGTCACGGACAAAGCCGTAGAGAAGGTAACGATCGGCAAGATACACATCGAGGCGCTAACCGGGAAAGCCAATAAGAGTACAGCCTGAGAAGAGAGGGAACACAAACGGAAGACGGCCCTTTTCGGGCCGTCTTTTTTAGGCTGGGGGCGGAGGATTCGAACCCCCACATACGGATTCAGAGTCCGCTGTCCTACCGTTAGACGAGCCCCCAACGCGTTGTCGAATTGACAGGCGAGAGTATACCACCCTTTTGCATTTTGACAAACCCCGTAGAGAGGCGAAAATCTGGTGAATCTGCGTCCACTCCCTTCTTGCCAAAGCCCTAAAAGCGAGTATAATCTTCCCCGGAGCCGACCTGTGGCTCCATTATTTGTATAGGCAAGCAGGCCAGAAGAAGGGACCCATGGAATATCACGACGCACTGCGTTATCTTTACGATCTGGTCGATTACGAAAAACGCCGGGTTAATCATTACACGCCACACGAATTCAAGCTGGAGCGTGTACATGAATTTCTGAAGAAGCTGGGGAATCCCCATCACCGGTTCCCCACCCTCCACATTGCCGGGACGAAGGGCAAAGGCTCGGTTTCGGCGATGCTGGCGGCGATAGCGCGCGCCGCTGGACTGCGGACGGCGCTGTACATCTCACCGCATCTGCACACCTACCGCGAGCGCATCCAGATCGATGGCGAGTTGATCGCGCGCGAGACGCTGGCCGATTTGGTCGCCGAAGCGCGCCCCGCCGTCGAGAGCGTCGATGGGCTGACGCTGTTCGAGGTCACCACCGGGATCGCGTTCCTTCACTATGCCCGGCAGCAGGTGGACATCGGCGTGATCGAAGTGGGGCTGGGCGGTCGCCTGGATGCGACGAACGTGATCACGCCGGAGATCAGCATCATCACCTCACTGAGCCTGGATCACACACGCCTGTTGGGCAACACTTTGGCCGAAATCGCCCGCGAAAAAGGCGGCATCATCAAACCCGGTGTGCCGGTGGTCAGTGCGCCGCAGAAGCCGGAGGCCATGGCCGTCCTGGAAGCCATCGCCGCCGAACGCGGCGCCCCCTTGACCGTGGTCGGACAGGACTGGACCTGGGAAGCGCTCCAGCACGACCTGGAACGGCAAACGCTCGCCGTGCGCCGGACGCACACCCCCTCGGATTTCGATGGCATGTATACCCTCTCGTTGCTCGGAGATTTCCAGCAGGAAAATGCCGCCGTCGCCATCGCCACGGCAGCAACGTTGTATGAAAATGGTCAGGCATGGGCTACTCCTGCCGCAGTCCATACCGGATTGGCGCAGACGCAATGGCCGGGCCGTATGGAGATCTTGCAGCGCGAGCCGCCGGTCGTCATCGACTGCGCGCACAATCCGTACTCGGCGGAGACGCTCGCCCACTCGTTGAAGACGTGGTTCCCCGATACACGCTGGCTGCTCGTCTTCGGCGCTTCCAACGACAAAGACGTGCCGCGGTTGCTAGAAGCGCTGCTTCCGCTGTGTGAACGCGTGTGGGTCACCCGCTCCTATCACCCCCGCTCTAGCGCTCCGGAGGCGCTCGCCGCGCATTGCGCGGCCTTGGGCAAACAAGCCGACATCGTGCCGGAACCGTCACACGCACTGGCAGCGGCGCTCGAACACCTCAAGCCGGGATTGGGCGTTATTACAACGGGATCAGTCTTTCTCGTCGCCGACGCGCGCGCCGCCTGGGCGCAACAAAAGGGTCTCGACCTGCCCGTAGGAGACTGGGACGACGAACCGTGGTAAAACACCGCCGGTGGAGCCGCGCAACAACCCGCGCCCGCCCGTTATTTTTTGGCGCACTCGCGGCGCTCATGCTGTTGGCGACCACCCCTTTACACGCTGCATCCTCCCCCCCGTCTACCGTCTACCGTCGCGCGAATCTTCGCGCCCCGTTTACCCTTCCCGGCCCCACTGACCCGGCGGAGATGGAAGCCTTCCTGGATACCTGCATCACGGCGCAGTTGACGGAATACCAAATCCCCGGCGCAGCCGTGGCCGTGGTCAAGGACGGCGAACTCTTTTTCGCCAAGGGGTACGGCGTCACCGATAGTCGCAGCCAGACGCCGGTGCAGGCCGACCGCACGCTGTTCCATGCCGGCTCCGTCACCAAACTGTTCACATGGACCGCGGTGATGCAGCTCGTCGAGCAGGACCGCCTCGATCTCCACACCGACGTCAACGCCTATCTCACCGGCTTCCAGATTCCGGCGACATACCCCGAGCCGATCACCCTCCACCACTTGTTGACGCACACGCCCGGCTTCGAAGACCAGCTCAGTAACCTCTACCGCTTCGGCCCAAACGACGAGTTGACACTGGACGAGTACATCGTCCGCAAGCTGCCCGCGCGGGTTTACCCACCGGGAAAGATCATCGGCTATTCCAACTATGGCGCGGCGCTGGTCGGGTACATCATCCAGCAGGTGACGGGCATACCCTACGAGCAATACATCGAAGAGAACATCCTTGCGCCGTTGGAGATGCGCCGTTCGACCATCCGCCAGCCTGTGCCGGATGAATGGATGCCTGATCTGGCTCTGGGACACTATCCAGGACTGAGAGGGCCGCTCCCGCTGCGCGAGTACTTTCCCTCTGCGCCCGTCGTGGGCCTCACCGCCACCGTGACCGACATCGCCAAATTCATGATCGCGCATCTGCAAGATGGCCGTTACGGCGAGACGCGCATCCTGCAAGCGGCCACGGCGCAGGCGATGCACCGCCAGCAATTCACCCACGATCCCCGGCTGCCGGGCGTCACCTATGGGCTTGTGGAATGGACGCGCAACGGGCAACGGATGCTGTGGCACGGCAGCAGCACCGGCTTTTTCGAAGGCATGATTTTCTTCCTGCCGGAGCGCAACCTCGGCGCGTTCGTCGTCTACAACCGCAAAACGCCGTTCGAGACGGGGCGCAAGTTCCGGCAGGCGTTTTTGGATCACTACTACCCTGTAACGGCTGCCCCGCAAGCGCGCACCGGCGATCCGGCATTAGCGCGCGAATTTGCCGGCGCCTACCGCGAAAGCCGCTGGTCGTACAGCCGGGCCGACAAGATCATCTACTTGTTCACCCGCTACTACACAATGGAGGCCACGGCGGATGGACAGTTGCACCTCGACGGCGTGGCCTACATCGCCACAGAGCCGGGAATCTTTCACGCCGTCGACGGAGAAGGCGCTTTGATCTTCCACCGCGAATCTTCGCGCTACGGTTTCTACGATTACGACCCGCACAAGGTCTTCATCAAACTGGCGTGGTACGAAACGCGCCCCTTTCACCTGAGCATCTTGATCGGGTGCGGGCTGCTTTTCATCTCGACACTGGTCGCCGGATCGCCGGGCCGGGTTCCAGAGCACGCGCCCTGGATCGTCGGCGAAGCGCGCAGCATCTTCCAATGGGTCGGCGCGTTCAACCTGCTGTACCCGGTGGGAATGTTGGGGATCGGGATCACCGGGCTGATCGATGCCCTGCCGGACCTGTCGTTTTTGGCCCCGCTGTTTATCCTGGGACTGATCGGCCTGCTGATTGTCGCCCTGTATCTGGTGGTGATGGCGTGGCGAGGCCGGTACTGGAGCGTGACCCGTCGCCTATACTACACCCTGGTCGTGTTGGCCGGCTGTGCATTTATCGGATGGCTAAACTACTGGAATCTGTTAAGATTGTGGGAGTTTTAGTCGCACTATGAAATGGAGATAAGTTGATGAATTGGGATAATTTTCCACTCACACCGGAAGACTTGTTCGGTGATTTGCTAGATATACCGCACGACGAAGACGAAGGTCCGTTCGAGGCCATCATTATGCCGATGCGCGATCTCGTCGTCTACCCACAGATGGTAACTCCGCTGTACCTGGGACGCGAGGCTTCAATCCACTCGTTGGAAATCGCCATTCAGGAAGATTGGCCCCTCGTGGTTGTCGCGCAGCACGATACCGAAACGGATGAGTATCCGGAGGCGGAAGACCTCTACGGGATAGGCGCCGAAGTCATTATCGCGCGCTCGATCCGTTTGCCCGACGGCAGCACCAGCGCCATCGTGCAGGGCGTCCAACGGGTGAAAATCCTCGAATACACCCAGCATACGCCGTACCTGATGGCGAACGTGATCGCGCTGCCGGAGACCTTCGAAGAAAGCGCGCACGTCGAGGCGCTGATCCGGGCGGTGTTGACGATGTTCGAGAAGGCCGTCGATCTGAACCAGGCTCTCCCCGAAGAAGCCTACGTCTACGCGATGAACGTGAGCGATCCGGGCCAACTGGCCGACGTCATCGCGCAAATGATCAACCTGACCCTCGAAGCGCGCCAGGACCTCCTGGAGACCCTCGACACGACCGAGCGCCTGCAAAAGATCAGCGCCCACCTGGCGCGCGAGCTGGACGTTCTGGAACTGGAGAACCAGATTCACACCAACGTGCAGAAAGAAGTCGACAAATCGCAGCGCGAGTATTTCCTGCGCGAGCAACTGCGCGCCATCCAACACGAACTCGGCGAGACGGACGTCTTCACCCGCGACGTGGCGCAACTGCAAGAGGAATTCGCCGCCCTCGAGTTGCCCGCTGCCGCGCGCAAACAGGTCGAAGAGGAGCTGGCGCGGCTGGCGATGATGCCCTCGATGGCGCCGGAAGTGGCGATCGTGCGCACCTACCTGGATTGGCTGCTCCACTTGCCGTGGACCAAGATCACCGAGGACAACCTGGACATCAAAAATGCCGCTCAGGTGTTGGAATCGCGCCATTACGGCCTGCCGAAGGCCAAAGAGCGCATCCTCGAATACATCGCCGTGCGCCGCATGGCGCCGGAGAAAAGCCGCAGCACAATCCTGTGTTTCGTCGGCCCGCCGGGCACGGGGAAGACGTCGCTGGGACGCTCCATCGCCGAAGCCTTGGGGCGCGCTTTCGTGCGCGTCTCGCTGGGCGGCGTGCGCGATGAGGCCGAGATCCGCGGGCACCGGCGCACCTACATCGGCGCGATGCCGGGCCGCATCATCCAGACGATGCGCCGCGCCGGGACGTTGAACCCGGTCTTCATGCTGGACGAAATCGACAAGCTCGGCCAGGATTTCCGCGGCGATCCCTCGTCGGCGTTGTTGGAGGTGCTGGACCCCGAACAGAACCACGACTTCTCCGATCACTACCTGGAAATCTCCTACGACCTCTCCAAGGTGTTGTTCATTACCACGGCCAACATCCTGGATCCCATTCCGCCGGCCCTGCAAGATCGCATGGAAGTCATCGAATTCCCCGGCTACACCGAGGAAGAGAAGATCGAAATCGCCAAGCGCTTTTTGATCCCGCGCCAGGTGGAACTCAATGGGTTGGAGGCGCTCCCGCCGCGCTTCCTCGATTCGGCGTTGCACACGCTGATCCGCCAGTACACGTATGAAGCCGGTGTGCGCAATCTCGAACGGGAGATCGGCAGTCTGTGCCGCAAAGCCACCCGCCGTCTCGCCGAAGACAAACGCCCACTGACCGCTGTGACGGCAAAGACGCTCGAAAAACACCTGGGGCCGCCGCGCTTTCTCAGCGATCACCTGGAACAACAAGACCAGGTCGGCCTGGCGATGGGCCTGGCGTGGACGCCGAACGGCGGCGATTTGCTGCCGGTCGAAGTGGCGCTCATCCCCGGCAAGGGCGCGCTCATCCTCACCGGCCAACTGGGCGAGGTGATGCAGGAATCGGCGCAGGCCGCGCTGACGTATCTGCGTTCTCAGGCCCCAGCGTGGGGCATCGAGCCCGAAGTTTTCGAGAAGACCGACATCCACATCCACTTGCCAGAAGGCGCCATTCCCAAAGACGGACCCTCCGGCGGGATCACGATGGCGGTCGCGCTGTTCTCGGCCTTTACCGGGCGTCCGGTTCGCCGCGACGTCGCGTTGACCGGTGAAATCACGCTGCGCGGGCGCATCCTCCCCGTCGGCGGTCTGAAGGAGAAACTGCTCACCGCGCATCGCGCTGACGTGCAGAAGGTGATCTTGCCGGCGCGCAATGCCAAGGATTTGCCGGAAATTCCGCGCAATATTTTGAAGAAACTCAACCTGGTGCTGGCCGAAAGCATGGAAACGGCGCTCGAGGAAACGCTTCTGCCGCTGCCGGAAAGTGCATCTGAGCCAGCGACGGAAGCATAGGAGACTACAAAAGTCTCACCAAGCACCCGGTTGAGGTAGTATTTCCGCTAAACACGCGATCTACAAGTCACAGTATGTGTTGAGACTTTTGTAGTCTTTGCAAGCAAAGGGGCG
>DAOUAY010000525.1:0-5144 GCA_034432995.1 Anaerolineae bacterium
ACCGGCGCGTTATTCGTGGACAGTGGCGTGGGCTGCGCAGCGGCGATGATCAACGCGGCGCTGCGCGGATTGAAGGAGCCATCGTGCGGAGGGCCGGAGCCGACGTGCTGCGGTCCAGAACCGGCTGCGTGCTGCGGTTAAGGGCGATAGAGCACGACAACGAATAAGAAATAAGGCCGGTATCTTGACAAACTTTGTGTACCATGTATATTATATGCATTGTTCTGCATATAGCATAAGATACCGATGAGCAAAAATTCGATTCAATACACGCAAGGCGCGGCGGTTTTCCGGCTGCTGGCCCATCCTTCTCGATTGCACATTCTGGACGAGTTGCGGTGTGGCTCGGCATGCGTATGCCATCTCCAGGCTGTTTTGGGTCGCCCCCAGGCGTATATCTCGCAGCAGTTGCGCGTTCTGCGCGAAGCGGATGTGGTAGTGGACGAGAAAGATGGCCTCAACGTGTATTACCGGATTGTGGACAGTCGCATTTTACAGCTGTTGGAAGAAATCCTGGGCGAAACCCAACCTGCACAGCGTATGGAAGGATGTCCCTGTCCCCATTGCACCGGACAAGAAGTGTGTTGTAGTTAAGAATCCAATTCGACCTGGCTCACGTTCCTCTTCGTCGGCCCGGCGATCAACATCCTGGCCATCTCCCTCACGGGTGTGGCGATCGGGATGGACATCGCATTGGCCCGCATCATCCTCTCTATCATCTTCGGCACCGGCATTGGCCTGTTGATGGCGTGGATTTTCCGCAAAGACGACGCCGCGCACGACACAGAAACCAACAACAGCGCATTTGGGGCGGAAGCCACCGTCCCGGCCCACGTCTGGGTTTTCTTCGCGCTGTTGCTCGGCGCGCTTATCGCCGGAACGTTGCGGGTGGGTTTGCTCACCAATAGCTACGCGACGTTCACACTGGGGGAAACGTGGGCGTCCGGTTTTCAGAGCTGGCTAGACAGTGTCGTCCCGCCCAATCCTTCCCTGGGGATCGAGGGGGTGAGTGTCCACGGCGTCCTGCTGATCGGCCTGCTTATCCTCATCGGCGCGACGGCGTGGAAGGGCCTGAACTCCGTGGATGAGGGCTACAACCACTGGACGTTCGTGGCGCTGGGACTGGTCACACTCACAATTATCGTCGCGTCGTTCAAGGTGACGGCGGTAGCGTCCGGGCTGACCATCGGCATCACCGGCAAACTCATCGCCGAAATCCTGTTACTGGCCGCGGTTTGGTGGATGGCGGCCAGGAAATTCGCAGCCTACGAAATTCAGGAATGGCTCTGGGAGATGTGGCGCTTCGTCAAGCAGATCATCCCGCTGCTGCTGGTGGGCGTCTTCATCGCGGGGATGGCGCGCGCGGTGATCCCCGCCGCGTGGATCACGACCCTGGCCGGTCGCAATACCCTGTGGGCCAATCTGGCGGGGGTGTTGTTTGGTGTCTTCATGTACTTCCCCACCCTGGTCGAGGTGCCTATCGCGCAGACCTTCCTCTCGTTGGGGATGCAACGCGGACCGCTGCTGGCTTACCTGCTCGCCGATCCGGAATTGAGCCTGCAATCCATCCTCATTACCAACTCGGTCATCGGCAAGAAGAAAACGGCAGTGTACGTGACATTGGTGACTGTTTTTAGTACGCTGTCTGGATTGATCTTTGGCTGGGTGGTCGAATAGCGAGTTGCGAGTTACGAATTACGAATTACGAATTGCGAGTTACGAATTACGAATTGCGAATTACGAGTTACGAATTGCGAGTTGCTAATTATCACAGGTTACGCATGAGGAGGTTACGATGTTACAAATCAAAGTCTTTGGCACAACACCACCCTGCGCGAACTGCAAACGTGCGGAGGAGCAGGCGCGGAAGGCTGCGGAGCAATTTCCGGGGCAGGTGGAAGTCGTCCATTTGAATGCGCTAGGCCCCGAGGCGGAAGCCTATGGCATCATCTCTACGCCCCTGGTGGTGGTGGATGATGAAGTGGTCGGGCGCGGCAAAGTCGTCCCGGCGGCGCAGCTCGTCCCGATCATCCAGAAGCATCTACAGTAGACGGTAGACAGCAGACGGTAGACGGTAGACGGTAGACGGGCGAGAATTACTTTCGCCGATTCGCTCATTCGCCGATTCGCTCATTCGCCGATTCGCTCATTCGCCGATTCGCCGATTCGCTCATTCGCCGATTCGCTCATTCTTAACAGGAGGTTTTCTGTGGTCAAACTAGAAGTGTTCAGCGGCGATCCACCGTGCCCAGGCTGTGTCGCTTTGGTGGAACTGGCGCAGAAGGTCGCGCCCAAGTACGCGGGCGAATTGGAACTGGTCATCTACAAAGGCGCTGAAGGGATGCAGAAGTTCGAGGAGTACCGGCTGTTCTGCGTGCCGGCGGCGGTCGTCAACGGCAGCATCCGCATCGAGGGGATGTGCCCCAGCGAAGCGACACTCAACAACGCGCTGCGGGAAGGTGGGCTATGTCTAAAATAAGAATCGAGGCGTTTGTCTCCATTCCGCCGTGCTCCGGCGGCGTAGCGGTGAAGCGGCTGCTCAAGCAGGTCGAGGCCGAATACGGCGATCAGGTAGAGATCGGCTACCACACCGGTCCCGGCGATCCGGCCTGGGAAGAATACGCCATCAACAACGCGCCCGCACTCGTCATCGGCGACCTGGTCAAATTTGTGGGCCTGGCCCCCAGCAAGGAGAGCCTCGTCGGGGCGCTGCGCGAGGCAGGACTCGAATAACTTTGATCGTCAACGATTGAAGATGAGCAGGGAAACCTGCGCATCTCTTACCTCGCACCAATCGAGGGCTGCGAAATTGCCACCCGTGTCTATAGAGGTTAGATCCAGCCAAGCCTAAATTCGTTTATTCGCTCCTCTGATTCGGGATCGGCAAACCCGTACCCCGTGATACGCCGCCATCCCCACCCAAAACCCCAACGCCATACTGCTCAGCACGGAAACGACCACCGTGAGCGCAACGAAAACCAACTCGTCATTCACCGCCAGCGTCTTGACGCCCTTGAGCAACTGCAACCCCACGTAGAATAGCATCGCGCCGATAATGGCTTGCGGGAACACGGAGAAAAGCTGCGCAATCGAAGCCGAGAGGAACAACCCTAACGCCACTTCGATGCCGCCTTCCAGGATATTCGCCCCACCCGTCCGCGCGCCGAAGCAATACTGTCCAGCCAATCCGCCCGCGCCGTGGCACAGGGGGAAACCGCCGAAGAACGGGGTGATGACGTTCATAATGCCCTGGTTCAGCGCGAGTTTGCGTTCGGACACAGGCTGTTCCGGCCAGTAGCATTTGACCAGCGCCGCCGTAGCAATGACAGCATTGGCCGCCGTGAGGGGAATCTGCGCCAGGCCTGCGCCCAGGAAAGTATCCCGCATCTCCGCGAGGGTGAAGCCGGTAAGCGGCGGCAACCGCACGCCGGGCGGCGCAAGGCCGCGCAAGTCGCCGCGGAAGAGCGCGACGCCCACGCCGAGCGCCATCACCACCAACCCGGCGGGCGCGCGACGGCTATCGCAGAGCAACAGGATCAACGCCAGGGCCACTGCGCCCCACAGCCAGCCCGTCGCTGCCATACGCAACGCCTGCATCAGCAGCAGCGCCGCCAGCGAGAACTGGATGCCGCGCACGATGCATTCCGGCGTATTGCGAGCGATCCAACCCACCACGCCAAACGCCGAAAAGAGCAGCCACACCAGCCCCATCGTGAAGCCCGCCGCATAGACCATCGAGGGCGGCCACGCCTGCGCAATCGCCATCACCGCGATCACCTTCATCGGCTCGATTGGCAGCGGCAGACGATAAACCAGCCCGGTAACGATGTTCGCCAGACCCATCATCACCAGAAAGCCGGCGGGGTCCATGCCACAGACGACGATGTAGCCGACGGAGAGGGGGAACAGCGTCCCGAAGTCCCCCATCGCGCCGCTCAGTTCGCGCAGGCTGAACTCGAAGGATTTGATCTTCATTGCGCTCCTGAGAAAGTCGCATAGTCGTTAGTCGAGTAGTCGCATAGGCTACAGTGTAATATGATTCGGCGAACTGGCAAAACGTCCACTCTTGACAATAAAGCAAAACATTGTATACTTTACATTATCCCCCCCCCAGGGGGGAGGGGATAAACGAGAAGACAAACCCGTGAAAGGACAAGCTATGCACGAACACGATCATACTGCACACGCGCGCCACGGCGCGCATCACGAGGAGGCGCTCAAGCGGCTCAAGACCACCGAGGGCCACCTGCGCGGCATCCAACGGATGCTGGAGGAGGACGCCTACTGCATCGACATCCTCCAGCAGATTCAGGCGGTTCAGGCAGCGCTGAACAAAGTGAGCGCCCAAATCCTGGAAGAGCACCTCAACTCCTGCGTCATCACCGCCGTGCGCGGCGACGACCCGCAGGAACGCGAACGTGTGCTCAAAGAAATCAGTGACGTATTTGCGGCGGCGACGAAAGTGTAATCAGGAGTAAGGAGTATGGAGTACGGAGTATGGGGCGAGAAAACAGTATTTTCCCCCTACTCCATACTTCCTACTCCGTACTCCATACTTCAAATGGAGGCTACTATGCAAACGGTAACGTATACGATCCCCAATATCTCGTGCCATCACTGCGTGCGCACAATCAAGACGGAAGTGGGCGATCTGCAGGGTGTGTGGTCCGTCGAAGCGGATGCGCAAACCAAGCAGGCGACCATTTCCTTCGAAGCGCCGGCGTCTGAAGAGGCGATCAAGTCGCTGCTGGCCGAGATCAACTATCCGGTAGTCGAGTAGTTAGACAGTCAGGTAGTCACATAGTCAAGTAGTCAGCAGTACAACTAAAGACTACCAGACGACACGACTATGTGACTTAAAGGAACGCTCTATGACCAATACCATTACTTTGCCCATCACCGGGATGACGTGCGCGAACTGCGTGGCGACGGTCGAACGCAATCTGAAACGAGTTGACGGCGTGACCGGCGCGGTGGTCAATCTCTCGTCGGAGCGCGCCACTGTGGAGTTCGATCCTACGCTGGTGTTCCTGCCGGACATCATCGGGCGGGTGGAGCGCGCGGGCTATGGCGTCGCTGCCGGAGAGGCCGAACTGATCATCAAGCGGTTATCCGACGACAACGACGCCCGGCGGCTCGAAAAA
>DAOUAY010000526.1:0-3312 GCA_034432995.1 Anaerolineae bacterium
TGCTGCGCCATCCGGGGATGATCTTTCACCCGCCCGCGCTCTATGTGGGCTATGTGGGCCTGGCGGTTCCGTTTGCGTTTGCGCTGGCGGCGCTCATCACGCGGCGGATCGCGGATTGGACGGCGGCGATCCGCGCGTGGATGTTGGTGGCGTGGTTGGGCCTGGGGCTGGGCCTGTTGTTGGGGATGCGCTGGGCCTATGATGTGCTAGGGTGGGGCGGCTACTGGGGGTGGGATCCCGTCGAGAACGCCGGACTGTTGCCCTGGTTCACCGCGACGGCGCTGTTGCACGGCGCGGTGATGCAGGAGGAGCAGCGCGGCTTCCACGTGTGGAATGTGCTGCTGGCGATTTCCTCTTTTGCGCTGGTGCTCTTCGGTACGTTTGCCACCCGCAGCGGGATGATCCAGTCGGTTCACGCTTTCACGTCTTCCAACCTGGGCGGCTATTTCCTCGCCGCCATCGCGGTGACGCTGGTTGGCGCGTTGGCCTTGCTCTACACCCGCCGCGCGGCGCTCACCGCGCCCGCCGCCGAGCCGGAGCGGTTGCTCTCCCGCGATGGGCTGTTTTTCCTGACCATGGTGTTGTTTGTGACGTTGACCCTCTCCGTACTGGTCGGCAGCCTGCTCCCCACGTTGACCGAGGCGTTTGGGGGGCAGCGCTTCGAGGCCGGGCCGGCGTGGTTCGACCGCGTGACCGGGCCGCAGTTCGCCGCGCTGACGGCGCTGCTCGGTGTGTGTCCGTTGCTTGGACGGGGAGCGGCGACGCTCAAGCGGTTGCCGGAGCGGCGTTGGGTGATCAGCGGCGGCGCGGTCGCCGTCCCGGTTGCGGCGGCGCTCGCCGGTTTGACCGATGCTCTTTCGCTGGTGGGCTTCGCCAGCAGTGGTTTTGCCGGGGCCGCGACACTCGCGGAATTCGTCGCCGGCGTGGCGGCCCGGCGGATTCACGCGCAGGAAGCGCCGCTCAACGCGCTGTGGTTTATGCTGCGCGCGCAGCGCCGCAAGTACGGCGGCTATCTCGTACATCTTGGGGTTATCCTGATGGCGCTCGGCGTCATCGGCACGCGGATGTACCCCTTCGAGGCGCAGACGACCATCGCCGCCGGGCAATCGGCTGCCGTGGGCAACTACACGCTCTTTTTCGAGGGACTGCAACGCGACGCCGGCGCCGACTACATCACGACTTGGGCTGTCGTCTCCATCTATCGCGGCGACGTGTACCTGACCACGCTGCTGCCCCGGTTGAACGTTTACGATGCCGGGCAAACCATCACCATCCCCGCGCTGCACCCCGCCCTCCGCGAGGATTTCTATCTGATTCTCGCCGGCTGGACGAGCGACGGCGCAGCCGCGACCTTCAAAGTCACCGTCAACGTGCTGGTCAACTTCCTGTGGCTGGGGGGGTTGATCTTCCTGGCGGGCGGTGGGCTGGCGCTCTGGCCCAGGATGGAGCGCCGCGCGTGGAATGTTGTGGCGCTCATTGCCGGGCTGATTGTGCTGCTCGGTTCGGGTTGGGCCATGTGGGGGATGTCCCATGGCTCGGTTAACTACGGCGGCGGCAGGCCGTTCGTCGGCCAGACGGCTCCAGATTTCCATTTGAGCTTGCTTGATGGGGAGACGATGTCGCTGAAGCATTTGCGCGGTCAGATTGCCGTCGTCAACCTCTGGGCTTCGTGGTGTTCTTCGTGCGTCGAGGAAATGCCCGATTTGCAGGCCGTGTGGGAGGCGTATAGTGGCCGGGGCGTGACCTTCCTCGGCGTCGCTTACCGGGACAGCGAAGCGAATGTGCGCGGCGCCATGATGCAGTTTGGTACGACCTATCCGGTGGGGCTGGATACCGGCGACCGTATCGCTAAACAGTACGGCATCACCGGCATCCCGGAGACGTTCATTGTGGATGCGGATGGGCGTGTGGCCTACGTCCACATCGGGCCGATGACGGCGGAGGCGTTGGCGGCGCAACTCGACAAGTTGCTCAAGGAGGACTGAGGATGAGCCTGGGCGCTATTTTGGTGGGGGCGGCGATTGCGGCGATGACGATAGCCTACATCGCGCGTCCGTTTCGCGCGGCTGCGCTTGACGAGGATACGTTGATCGAAGCGTGGGTTCATGCTGTCGCCGCTGCGTCATCTGCTTCAACCTCTGCCGGAGTCGATTTTTGCCTGCAATGCGGGCGGCAGGTCGCGCCGGACCATCGCTTTTGCCCCGGCTGCGGCGAGCGGCTGCCGCGTGAGGATGCTGTATGAGACACGCGCGCTGGTTTATCCTCATCATGCTTGTGTGGCTGCCAGCTATGGCGGCGGCGCAAGAGGTCACGAATGCTGATGCTGCCGCCAACGGCGTGGTCATCGGCCAGGCGCATTACTTTGTCGCGCCGCTGAGCGACAGCATACGCATCGCGGAGTTCTACCTCATCGGCAATACTGGCGACCGCGTCTACGCGGGCCGTGAGAACGCCGACGGGACGCGCACGACACTCACCTTCACGCTGCCGGCGGGCGCGCGTAACCTGGTTTTCGACGGCCCTGGGCTAGGCGAGCGTTACGTGGGCGCTGACGCCAGCTTCGCGGACACGCGCCCGATCCCGCCCGGCGCGGCGAGCGTTGAGGTGGCCTTCAGCTACGAGTTGCCCTTCACTGATCGGTTGCGCGTCGAACGCGCGCTCGGCGCGCCGATTTTGTCGGCGGCTTTCATTGTGCGGGGCGAGAGCGTAGGCCTCGTTGGGCCAGGGCTGAGCGTGGAGGGGATGATGGACACGCAGATGGGGGCGGCGGCGGTTTACTCTGCCGGGCCATTTGCGGCCGGCGAGTCGCTGGTCTTTGCCCTGGTTCCACAGGCGGCGGATGGCAGCCGCGTTCGTGAGATTGGGTTGGGCGTGGCGGCGTTGCTCGTGGCCGGCGTCGTGAGCTACTGGCTCTGGCGACCGTCTCCGCCGGAGATAGCGGAGCCGCCGGAAGCCGCGCGCCCGCTGCTCGCAGCCATCGCCGCGCTCGATGTCCGTTTCGCTGCGGGCCGCATGGCGGAAGAGACGTATCGTCACGCACGCGAAGCATACAAACAGCGGCTTCGCGCCCACTTGGAGGGAGACGATGGGGTATAAGACAAATTATGGGGAAAAGGAAGACACTCGTCTGAAAATTTCGCTTGGCTTGCTGTGGCCGGTCTCTGACCGCGCCGCCGCAGGCCCAGGTAATGGGCTATGCGGGCACGGTCGGAGACCGGCCCGAGCACTTCCCAATAATTTGCACTATACCCGAGACGATGAGCGATAAACATCCGCGTATGCTCAGGGAAGAGCGGACGATGGCAGCGATGG
>DAOUAY010000527.1:0-1905 GCA_034432995.1 Anaerolineae bacterium
ATGGGCGCCGCCACGAGGACGGTGGGCAACGGGGATATCGACGGCTGGGTGTGGGGAGACGGTTCCGCTCCCCCGCCCGCCCTCGTCTTCGACACAATCTGTGATGCAGCGACCGCACCGTCGGAGCTGTCTTCCACCCCCGCTCCGATCGCCACACCGCTGCCGCCCGAAACGCCTATCCCCACGTCAACCTTGCCGCCAACGACGCAGCCTCTATCTGTGACAGCCAAATCGCTGTTGGCATCGTCCCTGGTAGGTAAGACGCCCACCGCCACCCCAACGCCTTCTCCCACACCGACCGCCACCGCCTCTCCAACACCTGCGCCGCCGACGGCAGCGCCGTTGTCTACGCACCCGGCCGCCACCCCATCCCCGCGCGCTACCTATGTTCTCTCCTTCCCCGCCGTGATCTCTCCGGGGACAGCCTCGTATCGCGCGCCAAGTCCGCTTTTGCAATACATCCCCTACGTGGTGATTCTGCTCTGCATCGTCGGCCTGGCGTTGCTCAAACGCAAACGGTAATGCGATGCGCCGTCTCCTGCGCGCGCTGATCTATGCGCTGACCACGGCCATCGGGCTACTGGCTTTCGTATATCCCATGGTGACGGCAGGCCAGGCGGCGAACGCGCCCCTGCTGCTCGCTTTCGTAGTGGGACTGAGCTTTGTGGCCCTGCTGCTCGAAGTGCAGGGCGACGCGGTGAATGCCAAATTCATCGCATTGCTGGGCATCCTCACGGCGATGAACGCCGCGCTGCGCTTCGCCGAGGTCGCCATCCCTGGGCCGGGCGGCTTCAGCCCGATCTTTTTTCTCATCATCGTGACCGGCTACGTGTACGGCGGGCGCTTTGGCTTTTTGCTCGGCGCGCTGACCTTGCTCGTTTCGGCGCTGATCACCGGCGGCGTGGGGCCGTGGCTGCCCTACCAGATGCTTGTCGCCGGGTGGGTGGGGCTGTCGTCGCCGCTGCTGCGCCCATTGGCCCGCTGGCTGCGCAGCGAAGGACGCTGGAATGAGGTTGCGCTGTTGGCGTTCTTCGGGTTGGGTTGGGGGCTGCTCTACGGCGCGCTGTTGAATCTCTCGTCCTGGGCCTTCATCGTCGGGCCGGGCGCGCCGATGCCTGCGACGTTGCGGGAGACAGTTCGCGTATATAGCGCCTTCTACATGACCACGTCCTTGTTATGGGACCTGGCGCGCGGACTCGGCAACGTCGCGCTGATGCTGGCGTTCGGCGCGCCGACGTTGCGCGTGCTGCGGCGGTTCCACAAACGTTTCAGCTTCACGTACCGTTTGCAGGAGGCGTGAGCGATGCTTCACGCTGCCGCCTGGTTGGTCTGGATCACTGCCGCGTTGATCGTCGTCTCGACGACGCGCAATCCACTGTATCTTACGCTGGCGTTGGCGGCTTTCATGGCGACGGTGCGCGCTATCCGGCGGTCCGGGGAGACCTATGCGGCGTCCCTCGCGCCTGGACGTTTCGCCCTTTTCGTGATCCCGCTCGCGGCGCTCATCAATGCGCTGCTCTCCCGCGTCGGCGAAACCGTCCTGTTCGCCATCCCCCCAACGTGGCCTTTGATCGGCGGGCCGCTCACCGCCGAGGCGCTCGTCTACGGCGCGCTCAATGGCCTGCTGCTGACGGCGTTCTTCGCCGCGTTCGCCGTGCTGAACCTCGCCGTGCCCATCCGCGACCTGATTCGCTTCATCCCTCGCGCCTTCTATCCGGTTGCCGTTGTCGCCTCCATCGCCGTGACCTTCGCGCCGACGACGCTGCGGCAGATGCAGCATATCCGCGAGGCGCAGGCCATTCGCGGACACCGGATGCGGCGCTTGCGTGACTGGCTGCCGCTGTTCATGCCGCTGCTCACCGGCGGGCTGGAACGCGCGCTGCAACTTGCCGAGGCCATGGCCTC
>DAOUAY010000528.1:0-12296 GCA_034432995.1 Anaerolineae bacterium
ATAAATCGGCCACGCACCATGCGGCGTCAGCGCCACCGTGAGGATAAAAGCCAGCGCCAGCGTCACCTTGATCCGTGAATCGAGTCGGTGGATAACGCCGGCGCGCGACCGATATGGATCGAGAAAGTTGAACTGCCCCACCTAAGTCCCGCTACGACGCACGCGATCGGACCGCGCGTAGGCCACACCCGCCGTCGCCGCGAAGACGATCAGCGCCCCGATGACGCCGGCCAGAATCGTCGCCAACCTCTCATTCGAGATGCCCGGCAGCACGTAATCCGGGATGATTTCGTAGAGCGGTTCGCGGGCCAGATCGAGAAATCCGCGTTCCGCGGCCACCCACTCCAGCCCATCGGGATGCGCGGAAGCCAGCGGCGAGATAATCGCCAGCGCCACGGCGATCACCAACCCACCGATCCATACAGCCCTGCCGCCCACAAACTGCGCCGGCGGCGCTTCCACCAAGTCGCGGCGCGCGGCCTTCAGGAACACCAACGCCCCCGCCGTGATCAGACCCTCGCCAACGCCGATCAGCGCATGGATGCCCGCCATCGCCGGGATAGCGACGTTAGCAGGCGACACGCCGGAGACGGCAAGCTGCAACGCGCAAGCCAGCGCCGCCACAAAGATCGAGAGCCAGCCGGAAACAAAGCCGCTGACGAACAACCCGCCCGACCATTTGCTCAACAGCTTGGGCAGCGTGCGATGCGCGAAATACGCCACCGCCACACCGATGATGCCCATATTGACGATGTTCGCGCCCAAAACTAGCAAGCCGCCGTCCTGGAAAATGAGCGCCTGCACGCCCACCACGCACGTGAGCACCAGAATCGCCGCCCACGGCCCGAGCAAGATCGTGGCGATGGCCGCGCCCATCAAGTGACCCGACGTGCCGCCCGTCACCGAGAAGTTGAGCATCTGCCCGGCGAAGATGCAGGCCGCGAGCACGCCCATCAGCGGAACCTGGCGCTCGCCCACGTCCACGTTGACGCGTTTGAGCGCGTAGCCGACCACGGCAATGGCGACCACCCACAACACGAGTGAGACGCCCACAGAAAGAAAGCCATCAGGAATGTGCATGGGAACCGGTGAAAATAGCATCCTACCCCCTTTGAGATAAACCTTGAATCTTCACAAATCCATACTTCACGAAATCATCTTGCAGTTCGGTACACGGATCAACACGGAAAACACGGATTTTTCCTTCAAAAAAAATCCATAGAATCCGTGAAATCCGTGTACTATGGCGCTGCGGCGCGGCACGTGGCGCATAAGCCGGAGATCGTCAGGTCGCCCTCATCGACGGTAAAGCCATAGACAGCCGCGAGATGCGCGGCCAACGGGCGCAAATCCGCCTGTGCAATGGGGATCACCTGACCACAAACACGACAAACGAGATGATGGTGCGGCGCTTCGATGCCCAGGTGTTCGTAACGGCGTTTGCCATCGCCAGGATCGAAGCTGGAAACCAGTTGGAATTCCTGGAAAAGTTCCAGCGTCCGGTAGACCGTGGAGATGTCCAAACTGGCGCTGATCGCATGAACGCGCGCGTAGATTTCCTCCGCAGTCGCGGGGACTTCGACGTGGTGCAGCGCCGCCAACACCAGTTCGCGCTGGGGTGTCAAGCGCAATCCGCGCGCGCGGAGACGTTCGAGCAAGAGTTCTTCACAGGACATTATTGCGTTTCCTTGCAGTTGCAACGAGTTGCAAGAAGGATCATAACACAAATGAGAGGAAATACAAATCCGGATTACGGCAGCAGCCGGTCAATGTAGGTGATGCGGCCATTGAAAACACGTACCATGAGCACGCCCTTGGTAGGATTGTGAAAGTCGTCGAAGGTCAACTGCCCGGAGACGGCTTCGAAGGTGGCTGTTTCCAGCACATCGGCGACGGAGAACGGCTCGAACGTCCCGGCGGCGGTGACAGCGGTGAAGAGGATATTTGCCGCATCGTAGCCCATAGTGGCTACGGCGTCAGGTTCGCCGAGATAGCGAGCCGCGTACAACTGCGTCCAGGCGGTCACTTCGGGGCGCGGTTCGCCGGAGAAGTAATGGGTGGTGAAGTAACAGCCCTCCGTCGCCGCGAGGTTCAAATCCGGAGAGTCCCAACCATCGCTGCCCACGATGGCCTGAAACATGCCATACCGTCGCGCCTGCGAGACAAGGCGGTCCATCACGTTGTAATAACCGGGCAAATAGAGGACATCAGGGTTGAGCGTGCGCACTTCGTCCAGAACATTGAAATACTCTTCTGAGTCCTGATTGTAGGTCTTGCGGACCAGGATATCGCCATCTGCGTCGGTGAACGCCTTCTCGAACGCATTGGCAAGCGTAAGACCGTACACACTATTCTCAGCGTAGAGGATGGCGGCGGTATCGGCCCGCAGCGTCTCCAGAGCGAAGTGCGCCGCCACAATTCCCTGGTCGACGTCCAGGAAGGGGATACGAAACACCAGTGGGCGCACACTGCCGTCGTGATCCAGCGTGGTTTCAGGGTCTACCGAGGTGGGCGCGATTTGCAACACTTTCAGATCGGTCGCCACCTGCGCCACCCCCTCCGAGGCAGCGCTACACACCGCGCCGATGAGGAACTGCGCGCCTTCGTTGATAGCTGTCTTGGCTGCCGTGCGGGCTGTGGTGTAATTGCAGGCGCTGTCGTACAACTTCACCTGGACAGCTTTGCCGAGCACGCCGCCGCGTTGATTCCACCCGTCGACAGCCAATACGACGCCGTTCTGCAAGGCGGTGCCCCACAGCGTAAAATCACCCTCGAAAGGGGCGATAACGGCCACAACAATCGCATTGTCTTCCTTACCGTTCTGCTGCTCGCAAGCGGGCAAAAGCAGTAACAGCAGAAGACAGACAAGCACTAATTTCCCATAACGCAGCATATTTCTAAGCCTCGAACGCACCATCTGGACATCCACGCCACCTCCATAGTATACCTCAAAGCAGCAACACAAAAAACCGGAGTTGTCAAACAACTCCGGTTCTGTGCTAACGCTGAAAGCTGACAGCCAACGGCTATCCCCCGCCCAGATAGGCCTCGCGCACGCGGGGATTGTCGGCCAACACCTGCGCCGCACCTTCCAACTCGATGGCGCCGGTCTCCAGGACGTAGCCGCGATTGGCAATCGAGAGCGCCATGTGCGCGTTCTGCTCAACCAACAACACGGTCACGCCTTCGCGGTTGATCTCCTGGATGATGTCGAAGATTTCTTCCACCAAGATCGGGGCCAGCCCCATCGAAGGCTCATCCATCAACAGCAGCTTGGGCTTCGCCATCAACGCGCGCGCGACGGCCAACATCTGCTGCTCGCCGCCGGAGAGCGTGCCGCCGGTTTGCTCCAGGCGTTCCTTCAAACGTGGGAACAGTTGAAAAACGTGTTCCATACTGTCGGCGATTTCGCGCTTGTCCTTGCGCGTGAACGCGCCCATTTCCAGATTCTCGCGCACGGTGAGCGGCGCGAAGATGCGCCGGCCTTCCGGCACCTGGACGATGCCCAGCGGAACGATGTCGCTGGCGGATGTGCGCGTAATGTCCACGCCATCGTAGAAGATCGCGCCGCTGTCGGCGGGCTGCAAGCCCGAAATCGTGCGCAGCGTCGTGGATTTGCCCGCGCCGTTCGCGCCGATGAGCGTCACCACCTCGCCGCGCTCCACGTGAAAGGAGACGCCGTGCAAGGCGCGAATTGCGCCATAAGATACGTACAGGTCCTTGACTTCTAAAAGCGCCATAATGCCCCTACCTGATTTCCACGGCCTGACGGCCCAGATAAGCCTCGACCACGTGCGGATCGGTGCGCACATCGGCGGGGAATCCGCGCGCGATGATCTCGCCAAAGTCCATCACGGTGATCCACTCGCAGATGTTCATCACCAACCGCATCCGGTGTTCCACCAGCAAGATCGTCAGGTCGAAGCGGTCGCGGATAAAGTGGATGAGGTCCATTAAGTCGTCGATTTCCTGTGGGTTCATCCCGGCAGCCGGTTCATCCAGGATCAGCAACCGTGGATAAGCCGCCAGCGCGCGGGCAATCTCCAGGCGACGCTGTAAACCGTAGGGAAGGCTGCCGGCGATGTCGTTCCGCCGCTCGCCCAGCCCGAAGATTTCCAGGAATTCCTGCGCCTGCGTCGCCATTTCGGCCTCTTTCTCGCGGAAACGTTTAGTGTGAAATACCGAATCCACCAAACCATAACCTGCGTGCGGATGATATGCGATGCGCACGTTGTCCAACACCGACAGATTCGCAAACAGGCGAATGTTCTGGAATGTGCGGGCGATCCCCATCTGAATGATCTCGTGTGAAGGCAACCCCACAAGTTCAGCATCTTTATAGCGGATACTGCCCTCAGTAGCGCGATAAACACCCGTGATCAGGTTGAACACTGTCGTTTTGCCGGCGCCGTTCGGCCCGATCAACCCGACCAGTTCACCATGCCGCAAGGTCAGATCGAAATCGAAAACGGCCCGCAAGTTGCCGAAAAAGTGCGTCACGTTGTCTACCTGCAAAACAACGGGACGGGCCTCTATCTCTGGCGCAATCCCTTCTGGTCGCCCGTTCATGCGGCTTCCTCCTGACGGACGACGACTACCGCATCGTCTGGATTAGACAACGCTGGCGCCAGTTCGGACACCGGAGCAGCTGTTGGCGGCGAACCCAGATCAACGATTTCAACAACCTTCGTCAGCAATGGCGGCGCCGCTCGACGCAGGAATGGGATCTCGTAACGCCCAAATACCCCCTCCGGACGCAACAACATCATCAGCAACAAAATCAAGGGATAGACAACCAACCGCCACGTCTCGAAGCCGGTGGGTAAGACCAACCGTAAGATGCCTTCGAGCAAGAGAATCCAGAAGAAACCGGTGACGATCGTGCCCGTCATGCTGCTCAATCCGCCGAAGACCACGATGATGAGCGGGTTGAACGATTGAATGAAATTGAAGGATTGCGGGTGCAAGAAGGCCAGGTCGTGCGCGCGAATCCCACCGGCCAAGCCAGCAAAGATGCTGCCGAGTACAAAGGCCAGGATTTTGGTATTCGTCACATCGATGCCCACCAATTCCGCCGCCCGTTCATCCTCACGCACAGACACAATCGCGCGTCCTACACTCGAATGGAGCACATTGCGCATAATGACGATCACCAGCAGCAACGAGGCGAACACCCACGGCCAGGTCGTCCACTGCGGGATGCCGATCATCCCGCGCGCGCCCTTCATCTCCGGGAAAGGCAGGATCGTATCGGTGTTATCCAACAAAACTTTGGTAATGATCGTAAAGCCGAGCGTAGCGATACCAAAGTAGTCGGATCCCAATTCGAGTACGGGGATACCGAACAGGAAACTGGCGATCCCGGCCAACGCCGCACCGCCAAGCAACGCCAGCAAGAATACGATTTGCTGCGACACCGCCGCAGGCAACGCGCTCAGCACCGTCGTGAAGACCGGTCCTAGCAGCGGCACGGCCACAGTCACCGCAAGCGCGAAAGCGAGAATCGTCGCCAGAACGTAGAAGGCGAAGCGCGTCATCACGGTGACGCCATAGAATCGACGCAGGAAGGCCGAGAGTAACGCATAAAGGCCCAGAGCTAAAAGGGCGCCGGCCAGAACGACCACCAACCCAGAGGGATCGCCACGCACCCAACGCCACGTGACATCCGCCGAAGCATACGCCCCAATCGCGTAGAATCCATACTGCCCTAGTGAAAACTGCCCATTGAACCCGTAAATCAGGTTCAGGCCGAGCGAGACCATCGTGATGGCCGCACCCCAAAAGATGATGCCGCGCCAGTAGTTGTTCAACAAACCCACGCTGAGCAGCGCCTGCACAACCACAAAGATCAGCAATCCCACGGTGATGAAAGCAACACTTGGTTTCATTTTCTTAAGCATGGCTTTCTCCTCCTACACCTTCTCCGCGGGCGGTTCACCGAAGATGCCCTGCGGCCACACCAACAGCACCACAATCAACAGGGAGAAAGCTACCGCGTCGCGCATCGGGGTCGAAATGAATCCGGCGGCCAGCACTTCTGTCTGCCCCATAATCAGGGAGCCAACGAACGCCCCAGGGATGCTGCCGATTCCGCCGACCACCGCCGCCACGAACGCTTTGAGGCCCGGAATAATGCCCATCAGGTGATGCACCTGCTTGAACGCCGTCGCATAGAGCACGCCGGCCGCGCCAGCCAGCCCGCCGCCGAGCGCAAACGTCGCCATGATGACGCCATCGACGTTGATGCCCATCAACCGGGCAACCGCCTTGTCATACGCCGCCGCACGCATCGCCTTGCCCAGGCGCGTGTGACTCACCACGTATTGCAGGAGCACCTGCAGGAGAATCGAGCCGCCCATAATCACCAGCGTGACGTTCGACGCCGACAAATCCCACACTTTGCCGCCGGTCTCGATTCTGGACCCGGTGAGCGTGAGCACGGCGGCCATGAAGCCGAAGAACAACAGGCCGAATTGGAGCAGCGGGTGCCGTTTCCAGGTCTGCGCCTGAACCTTGCCCTTGCGCGCCAGCCATGTTAGCCACACCAGGGTCATCACGGATAGGCTGAACAACACCCAGGCCGCCACGATAAGCCACGGCGCAATCATTCCGGCGCTGAAGACGCTCAACTCGAAGGGGCGTGGGTAGGTAATATAGTTATTGGTGAAGACAAACGGCAACGCGCCAAAATACTCCACGAAGAAAGAGACGCCGATCGCCGTAATCAGTGCGGCAATGCGGGGTTTGTTGCGCAACGGTCGATAGGCGAAACGCTCCATCACCACCGCCAGGGTCGCCGAAACCGCCATCGTCAGGATGATAACCGTGACCGTTCCGACAAGCATCATCAGCCCGGCGGAGATGCCCGGAAAAATCCAGGCCGGCCAACGGTGCAAGTCCAACGTCGCCACGGCATAAAAGCTGGTAAACGCCCCCACCATGAACACATCCCCGTGCGCGAAGTTGATTAACTTGACGATGCCGTAGATCATGGTGTAGCCTAAAGCAATCAATGCATAAATGAATCCTAATTGAAGTCCGTTGAGCACCTGTTGCACGAAAACGCTCGGGTTTTGAAAGAAAGCCCGGCCCAAGACATACACGACAAGCAAACCCAGGAGCACAAAAAGCGCCTGGCTAAAACGATTGAGCGGCATCCCATTATGCCGCTTGAGCATTACGCCGTTCTGCGCCGGCCTTAAAAATGTCTGCGCCATTTTTAACCTCCCCAAAGAAAGCCGGGGCAAATCATAATTTGCCCCGGCTTCCCAAAATCGGTGAAACAACGCCGAGGGAACAAGTCCCTACGGGGCCACCGTATCGACGTAGTTAACCGCTCCGCCCTGCACCTGGAGGATCACTGCGGCCTTGACCGGGTTGTGCTGCGCATCGTAGGAGATTTTACCGGAAACAACTTCGAACGTTCCGGTCTCGACGGCCTTCGCCACCGCAACGGGATCGGCCTTGCCAGCCTTGTCGATGCCCTGGAAGAGGATATTGGCCGCATCATAAGCCAGCGCCGCCAGTGCGTCAGGGGGCGCGCCGAACTTGGCCGCGTACTTCTTCACGAAATCCTGGACGATGGGGCGCGTGTCCTGATCGGAGAAGTGGTTGGTGAAATAACCGCCATCCAACGCCGCCCGATCCAGATCCGCCGAATCCCAGCCGTCGCCGCCCAGCATCACTGCCGTGACGCCCTTCTCCTTCGCCTGCGCGGCGATCAGGTTCACGGTAGAGTAGTAGTCAGGCAGATAGAGCACATCGGGGTTCGCATCCTTCACCTTGGTGAGAATAGCGGAGAAGTCCGAGTCGTCGCCGGTGTAGGTTTCCTTCACGAGTACCGTACCACCGCCTGCTTCGAACTCCTTAATGAAGACCTCGGCCAGACCGCGGACATAGTCGTTGCCCTGGTCAAGGAACACCGCGGCCGTCTTCGCGCCCAGGTTGTCCAACGCAAACTTGGCGCCGACCTTGCCCTGGAAGGGGTCGATGAAGCAGGCGCGGAAGATCGTGGGCTTGGTCGTCCCATCCTCGTTGACCGTTACGTTGGGGTTCGTCGAGGTGGGGCTGATCTGGAAAACGCTCTTGGTCGTGGCAATTTCGGAAACGGGGATCGAGGCGCTGGAGCACACCTCGCCGATGATGAACTTGACGCCGTCCTGGTCGATGACCTTGTTGGCGGCGCTCACTGCGGCTTCCGCGTTACACTGGCTGTCTTCGACGACGTACTCGATCTTCTTGCCGTCGATGCCCCCCTTGGCATTCCACTCTTCGACGGCCAACAAAATGCCATCGCGGGTAGACTGCCCAAAGGTCGCCACATCGCCGCTCAAGGGCGCGAGAATGGCGATTTTGATCGCCCCGCCGCCGCCGCCGCACGCGGACAACGCCAACATCGACACAACTAACGCTAACATCACAAAAATACGGGAACGCATTTCACTCCTCCTGTTGAATATCTGCTAATCGAATGAAAAAAACTGGCCTAGTCAACGCAACAACGTCCTTGTCGGGTACTTGTTCCATGTCACCTCCTGGCCGGGTTTAGCCGGTGGAAGGGCTGGCAACGCCATCGCCCTCACACACAACCTCCTTCATTTTACCGGAAACAAATCAAGTGTCAAATGTGATGTTGACGAAGCTGTAATGTCTAATATAATACAGAGCAACGGTCTATAGTCTTTATTCAAGGAGCCGATGATGTCCAACCAACGCACTCAGTTAATCGTTTTATTGGCGCTACAAGTCGTCGCCGTCATCCTTTTCCCGCCGGCCTTCCTCCAGAAAGCGCCGCAGGCGGCCGTGTTGCCCCCGGCGCTGCTCATCCTCTTTGCCCTGGCGCTCGTCGCCATGAATAACGGCTGGATGACGCCGATAGCCGGGCGGACTTCGTTAGCCTTCGTGCAGGGCATCAACATCGTTGTCCGGCTGATGATGCTCTTTCCCAACCTCAAAAACGCCGCCGGGGACTGGGACTGGCTATTGCTCGTCTTCCAGATCGTCGCGATGGCCCTGTCGTGGTATACCATGACGGCCATGGAAAAACGACGGCCCAATGAGCTGCTCTTCACCGCCAAAACCGAAGTTTGACAAAGCATCGGTTTGCGTTACAATACCCCCCGCCTGACAATAGGCCGCGTTCTCGCGGCCTATTTACTTGACATAGGCATACAGAAAGAACTATGGAGGAATCAAGAATGGAAACATTAGAACTACGCGCAACCCCCCGCGAAATCATCGGCGGGACACAAGTCAAAGCGTTGCGCCGTGAAGACATTGTCCCTGGCATTATCTACGGGCATGGGATTGATCCCATTGCCGTGCAATTCGACAGCCGCGAAGTCGAGAAAGCCATTAACAAGGCCGGCACCAGTTCAACCGTGCAGGTCTACGTCGAAGGTACGCGCGACCCTTATCTCGCTATCTTCCGCGACGTCCAATATCACACCATCAAACGCAACGTGATCCACCTGGATCTGCAAGCCCTGGACCTTAAAGAAACGGTACGGGTGCCCGTCTCGGTCGTGCTAACCGGCGAATCCGCGGCGGTCGAAGATTTTGGCGGCGTGCTGCTCCACATTCTCAACGAGTTGGAAATCGAGGCCCTGCCCACGGCGTTGGTACCCTCCATCGAAGTCGACATCAGTGTATTGACCGAGATCGGGCAATCCATCACCGTAGGCGACATTGTTCCGCCGCCCGGCGTGACCATTCTCAATGCCCCACACGAGTTCGTGGCTCAGGTCATCTACGCGGAAGAAGAGAGGGAAGAAACCGCAGCAGCAGTACAAAGCGAGGTCGAAGTGATTCGCCGCCGCCCCACAGCCGAAGAAGCCTAAGCCCTCTAACGATTCAATCTACAGGCGCGGGATGGGTTCCCGCGCCTGTTTTTGTATCATAAAAAACGGGCCGGAGATGTTCCCCGGCCCGTTGCGTATGCTCTGAAAGACCCTTTTTACTCTTCCTGCTCGAGCTTGGCCTGCTCGACAATCTGCTGGATCAAGTGCCCTGGCACCACGTCGTAATGCGACAGCTCCATCGCATAGACGCCGCGCCCCTGCGTGATGGCCCGCAAGTTAGTGGCGTATTGCAGCATTTCCGACAGGGGCGCCAACGCCGTAATGCTAGCCTTCTTCCCCGACTGCTCCATCCCCTGCACGCGCGCGCGCCTGGTGTTGAGGTCCGACATCACCGCGCCGGCGAATTCGTCTGGCACCGTGATGATGAAGTTGTACATCGGCTCCAAGAGCACCGGCTTGGCGCCCTGGAACGCCTGCTTGAAGCCCTCGCGTCCGGCAATCTGGAAGGCGATGTCTTTGGAATCGACCGGGTGCTCCTTGCCGTCGGTCACGGCGACGAACACATCCACAATCGGATACCCGGCAATCACCCCCTGGGTCATAACGGACTTGATACCTTTCTCGATCGAAGGCTTGAACGAACTGGAAATGCGCCCACCAAAGACTTCCCACTCGTACTGGAACCCGCTATCGCGCTCTTTCGGCTCCACGCGCATGTGGACTTCGGCGAATTGCCCCGCGCCGCCGCTCTGCTTCTTGTGGCGATACTGCGCGGTGTTGGTCGCGGTGATGGTCTCCTTGTAGGGGACCTTGGGCACGCTCGTTTCCAGCCCCACGCCGAAGCGCGCCTGGATGCGACGCACTGCCGTCTCAACGTGCGCATCGCCCATCCCCGCAAGGATGGTTTCGCGCGTGGTGGAATCCTGTCGCCATTGGAGCGTGGGGTCTTCCTCGGAGATGCGGGTCAGCGTCGGGCCCATCTTCGCGGTGTCACCTTTGGTCTTGGGCGAGATCGCCACACTGAACAAGGGGTTCGGGAATAACGGCCCGCGTATCCGCAGCGCGCGTTCTTTGGCGCACAACGTATCGCCGGTCAGCGCCTCGCTCATCTTGGCCGCGCCCCCCAGGTCGCCGGCGTGCAGCCGCTCCATGGAGATTTGCTCCTTGCCGCGCATCACGTAAGTTTGCCCCAGGCGCTCCTCCGCGCCGGCGCGACTGTTGTAGACCGTGTCGCCGGAATTCACGATGCCGCCATAGACGCGGAAATAGGTGAGCTTGCCCACGTAGGGGTCCGCCGTCGTCTTGAACACCAACAACGCGAACGGCGACGTATCGCTGACCGCCAGAGTTTCCTCGCCGGTCGGCCCTTCCGCCGTGAAGGGGTGGTCGGCGGGCGAGGGCGCAACCTGCACCAGCATATCGACAGCCACGTTCAAGCCAATCATCTCGCTGCCGGTCGAGTTCACCAACACCGGCACGTAAGCGCCGTCAGCGACGACTTTGCGCAAGCCGGTGGAAATCTCCTCGGCCGTCAAAGGCTCGTCCGCGAAATACTTTTCCATCAGTTCTTCGTCGGCCTCAACCGCAGCCTCGACGATACGGGTATACAGTTCTTCGACCCGCTCCACCAGATCGGCGGGGACGGGGGCCGGCGCACAAGCTGCGCCGAGGTAAGCTCGCTTCTCCCACACGTTGACGACGCCCTGGAACCCGGCCTGCGCGCCGATGGGCAGCATCACCGGCAAGAATTGCGCGTCGAAACTCTCCGCGAGCGACGCCAGCGCCTTGTCGAAATTGGCGTTTTCGCGGTCCATCTTGTTGATGAGCGCCACCCTCGGCAGTTGTTCCTCTTCGGCATACGCCCAGGTCAGTTCGGTGCCCACTTCGACGCCGGCGGCGGCGTCGACGAAGACCACAGCAGTATCGGCCACGCGCAACGCGCTGCGTACTTCGCCCACGAAATCCGTGTAGCCCGGCGTATCCAGAATGTTCAGCTTATAGCCCTGCCACTCCACCGGCGCGAGACCAAGGCTCAACGAAATGCCCCGGCGGATTTCTTCGTCATCAAAATCGGTCACCGTGGAGCCGTCTTCGACTTTGCCACGGCGATTCGTGGCCTTGCTCGCAAACAACACCGCCTCAGTCCACGTGGTTTTGCCGGAACCGCTGTGGCCGATCAAGGCAATGTTGCGAATCTTCTGCGTTGTATATTCTTTCATCGTTTGCACATCCTCCCTACATCTACCAGGTAATAGACAAACAAAGACGGCCTGGAGGCCGTCGCGGTGACGCTGGTGTTACCGGCGCTTATTGTAAACGATTTTGATACAAAGTCAAAGTATGGTAGCCGGTAGACGGTAGACGGTAGACGGTAGACGGTAGACGGTAGACAGCAGTACACAATTGACACAAATTGGGTCTTTAACAATCGAATAACACTTCCGCAGCGAAGCCGGAGGACTGGAAAGGTAACGGAATCATGCCATTCTGAGACGC
>DAOUAY010000529.1:0-6505 GCA_034432995.1 Anaerolineae bacterium
GATTTTAGATTTTGGACCCACGAGCGCTATTCGCTCATTCACTCCTTCGCCGATTCGCCGATTCGCTCATTCACTCGTTCGCCGATTCGCCGATTCGCTGATTCTCCCATTCTTTTACACGTGATCCAACGGCGGGACGTAAACCGGGACCGGCAACAACGCGAGCAATCCCGGCAGCAGGTGCGGCGCTTCTGGAACTGCCGGTCCGCCGAAAAACAGCCGCGCGGCGGTGATCGGGGTCAGTTCTACGTAGGATTCAGCGTTTTGACCGGCCTCGATCTGCACCACGCCATCCTGTACGGCGACGGTGGTGACAAGCGTGCGGTCGTGCTCGCGTATGCCGATGGCGACGGCGAAATCGTGGAGGCAGACCGCGCGACGTTGCAAGACGGGTAGAGCGGCTTGCAAAAGGGCCGTCAAGTCGTTGATGCGATACATCCCACTATAGCCGGTTGACCAGTAGTTCGTGTACGGCATCATACGCGCTACGCGCTCTTCGTCCCAGGGCGACATCTCCACGGCGGCCTGGTCGCCGTGGACCCAGGCGATGATGGAGTGGATCATCTCTGTCTCTTTGCCCGAGGCCGATACGATTTCGATGATCCTGACGTGGTCGCGCTCTTGCCCGTCGGCCATGGCGTAGCCATCCTCACTGATCCAGACGCGCAGATCCCGCCGGCGCAGCAGCGCCTCCAGGCGCGGGCGGCGCACGTGGCAGGGCGGCAGCGTCATCAGCCGCGCGATGTGATCTTTGGCGTCCCACGGCAGCACTTCTTCCACCGGGATGCGGGCGACTTCCGCACGCCCTAATGACCGGCGCGAGAAGCTCAGGCGGTAGACCTGCGCTGCAACTTCCCACCCGAAGGTGTTGTAACGTTGGCGGTCGCCGCCGAGCCAGGACGCTGGATACCCTTTGGCGCGCATCTCGTCGATGGCGTGGTACAGCAGTTGGGTCATATAGCCCTTGCCCCTGGCGTCCTCTGCCGTGGAGACCGCGCCGATGCCGCCCAGGGTCAGCGGGATGCCTGCCGTGACCACCTCAATGGGATAGACGCCCACGTGGGAGACAATTTTGCCGTTTTCCTCAATGACATAGCCCCAGGAACACACTTCAGGGATGGGTTCGTAGATGTGCGGGCCGAAGCCCCGGAAAAAATTCACCGAATGGCCGAACGCGCGCTCGACGTAGCGCATAAAGTCTTCGAATTCTTCGACGCGCAGGGTGCGTATTTTGGTTGTCATGGTGCTCCTCTCTGTAATTATATGCGCCCGGCGGTGATGAGGTCTTTTACGCGCGTCTCTGTGGATTTTGCCTCCTCCGCCGCCAGCGCCCCAATCTCGAACTCCGCTGTAAACGTCTCGCCGGACGGCAGCACTTTGACATACCCCTTCGCCTTCTCCGCGAGGTACCCCTCCGGCTCGCACGTCCCGGCCTCCACCAGGGCGATGGCGTCCTGGTCGGCGGTGCGCGAGATCCAGCGCGTGGCCTTCGGCAGTTGCGATGGACGGTGGCGAATCACGTCAGCGTTGCCGTCGGGGTGGATTTGCAGGGAGTGCGCCCAGCCGTCCGCGTCGGCGAGGTAGTCGATGAAGAAGACGCCTTCCGGATCGAAGGCTAAATCCGGCGTGAGGATGTGGTGTTTGGCGGGATTGTCGCGCAGTTCTGCCAGGAATTCCGCATAGCCCGGCCCCGGCTTGATGTGGCTGGGGATGCTCGCCCGCACGCGCACGTGTTCCGGTGTGGGGATCGCGCTATAGACTAGCCGCCCGTTGTCCACCGGCTTGAAGTTGACGTGCGCCAGGTAGAGCAATTCCTGCCCGGAGTTCTTGAGGTTGGTGATCGTCATCGTCACGTCGAACAGCGTCGATCCGGCGTAGAGCTTGACCAGTGGCTCGGCGAGGTAGTTGTGCGCGAAAGCGACAGTGTGCCGGTACTGCCCGCCCATGCCGATATACGCGCCTTTTTCGTCCTCGCCAGTGACGACGTAGGCGGTCTCGTAGAGCGCGTTGGGCAACTCGCCGTGCAGTGGATGCGTGTCCTGCGCCGACGGCCCGCCAACACCGGTGATCCCGCAGTGCTGCAAGAAGCCGCCGAACGTCTCCAGGAACGGGCGGTTGGGGTAGGGCTGTGTGAACATCGACTTCATCGTCAGGTTGCGCCCGTTGAACGTCGCCGACCAAACCTGTTGGCCCTGGAACGGCAGCAACACCAATTTCCCCACGTCGCTGGTCAGCCGCAACCCGCACACCCCACTCGGAAAGCGGAAGGTCGAAGCCGTCAGCGCCCCGTAAGTCACCAGTGTCTTCTCGTGCTCCGCAAAACATTCAGGATACAGATTCGTCATCGCCTTGAAACCCATACTTGCCCTCCATTTGTGAGTGATCGGTAACTGGTATCGGTAACTGGTAATCAGGCCCAACTTGACCTTTTCTGATCACAACACACAGATTACTAATCCCCCAATCCCTGATTACTGATTACCGATTACAGCTTCTCCCATAAGAAATCGTACGCGCGGCGACCGCTGATTTGGTGGCGGCCTTCGAAATAGTCGGTTTCCACCTGGTCCGCCGCGCCGAAAATGCCGTAGACCTCCCGCGCTGTGGCGACGCTCTGTTGGACGGCGGCGATGGGGAAGATCGGGTCGCGCGTCCCGGCTTCGACGAGCAGCGGGCGCGGCGCGATGAGGCCGACCAGGTCGTACATCTCGCCGAACTGCCATAGTCCGGGGACGAAGTTGCAGGTGCAGTGGTGCATCGCCAGGATGCTGTCCTTGAACGTGCTGTAGTACCCGCTGATGACGCACGCCTTGATGCGCGGATCGGTGCAGGTGGAGAAGAACGTGTGCATCCCGCCGCCGGAAATGCCCATCGCGCCCAGGCGGTCCGCGTCCACGTCGGGGCGCGTTTCGAGATAGTCGATCAGCTTGCGGGCGTCGTGCGCGCGCAGTCCAAGCGCCGATCCACCCAGATGAAACGCAAGTTTGGCGGCGTGGTCGCATGTGCTCGGTGCTTCCTGGCCGATGGTGGTGTTGAGATACGAGAAGTCCGTCTGGCGTTCCCCGAAGCACGAAATCTCCGGCGCGGCAACGACGAATCCCCGCCGGCACAGCGCCACGCCGAAGTCCTTGTGGTAACCGTCGGGCGTGTCGCGCTCGGCGCCGTCTTCCCACAGGCCGACGATGTCCTTCACACCGTAGCCGTGCCCGTGGAAGGCGACGACGACAGGGTGGGGCGCCGTCCCCTGCTTGGGGACGAGGATGTAGACCGGCATCAGCGTGTGCGCCGACGCGCGCAGCAACCACTTCTCGCGGATGTAATCGCCTTTGTCCACACTTTCCAACAGGCGCGGATTGAGCGGCGCAGCAGGGAAGGGATCGCGTTGGCTCGCGCCGGTGAATCCCAGGGTTTCTGTCAGCGCGGCGCGAGTGGTTTGCTGCCAGGCTTTGGCTTCGGCGCGGTTCTTCGCGCGGAAGCGATAGGGCGCTTTCTCCGGCGCGTAGAGCCGCCACAGCGCATGCGCGGGTTGCAGTTCGAGCAGTTCCTGGTGGTCGAGTTTCGTCTTGGTCATAGTCGTAGCATCGGCGCGGCGCGCTGGCAGAGTTGCAGGGCCACGCCCCACGGATCGCGCAGCATCACGAGCAGCGATCCGTCATCGAGCCTTTGGTTGACGACCAGCATTGCGCCGTTGGCGAGCAGGTAATCTCGCACAGCGGCGGCATCCTCAACCGCAAAGGCGATATGAAAGCACAGTGGGTCTTGATTCGCGTAGTCCGGGATTGGGGCTGTGGTGTTGGAGTAGATTTCCATAGCCACGCGCCCGGTGGCGTCGGCAAGGAAATGCGTGTGCGGCGCGCCTTGCACGGCGCGGACGATCTGCATGTGCAGGTGTTCCACGTACCATGCCGCCATTGCTGCGGCGTCGGGCACGTTAATACCAAAGTGTTCGAATTTCATCGGAGTCCTCCTGACAGTCGTGTAGTCGTTAGTCTTGTCGTCATTGTAAGCTGGAGCCAGACTACAAAAGTCTCACGAGGCGCTTGTTTGAACCAATACACACGCTAGACGCCAAATCTTCTAGGCGCCATACGTGCTGAGACTGTTGTAGTCTTTGCAGTCACATCGTCGTTAGTCTGTCGTTCGATAGGCATTGTGGCACAATTTGCGGCGAGCGCAAATCGTTGGAGTGTTTTTCATCTCAGTTGTGAGGGTTGTAGAACAAGCTGTTAGCTTGTTTCACAGCGACAAACTGCCAGTTTGCGCTACATTTTCTCTCCCCATTTATGCCCAGAGATGATCGTAAAGCGCAGCGCTGCGGCCTTGATAGGCGCGCAACAAATTGATGGCGTTGGCATCGCCTGCGATGTGCGCGAGCATCAGCCGGCCTTCTTCGACGCAGAGCGCATCGTGGAGCGGTAAGACTTCGCGTAGCAAGAACTGCGCGTACTTGGCGAGGCGGAATGGCCCATGCGCGCGCGGTGTCTGGCCGGGCAATGCTTCCACGGCGACGGAATACAGCGCCTTCACGCTCTCGACGAGATCGGGCAGGTTTGCCGACGGCGCGAAGACGATGGTGTAGTACCAGCCGAATAGCTCGCCCGTTTCGCAGCCGTGCGCGTCACTCACGCCGACGATGGGGATTGCCTTGCCGCGCGCGCGTTCTTCGTGATAGCGCGTCACCTGGAGCATATTGGATTCGAACTCGAAGGGGTGATACCCGCCAATGAGTTCCAGCGCGTCGTAGGGTTGGCGGTCGAGCAGGAGGGTCGTCAGCGCCTCCGGCACGTCGTAGCGATGGCGCGTGTACCAGTAGGGATGGCAGAACACGGCCAGCCCGCCGCCCGCGCGGATTTGGTCGAAACACCAGATGCACGAGGCGTAGGTGTAGCGGTCCATATCCGGTGGAAAATCGTCGAGTGTGTCGGCGATGGTCTGGACTTCGCGGCGGTACGCTTCGCCTTTGAACAGGTCGTTCACGCTGAACCTGCCGCCAAAGTTGATGATGTGTACCGGGTTATCCGGTGGATGGACTTCCTCGCCAGGATACAGACGCAGGTCGATGGGGACGCCGTCGAAAGCGCGGATGGCTTCCAGTGAAGGTGCATATTTGTGATGGTCGGTGATTGCCATAAAGTTTAGCCCGATACGCCGTCCCGCTCCAGCGACGTAGGCCGGCGACTCTTTACCGTCCGAACGGTAGCTGTGGATGTGAAGATCGCCTTTGTAAGGGCGGCGGGTGAACAGATCATCATCCAGTGCATAGAGCCGGGCTTCGACCAGAGGTTTTTCATGATTACCGACCAACAACGTGTATTCCTGCTCACTCTCGAAGTGACAGCGTATCTGAATGGCGTCATCGTCGACAACCGGCTTTGGCGTTAGCGGTGGCGACTGCGCGGTTTGCGTTTTGCCGCCTCCCGTCGGGTAGAGCGCCGCCGTGGGGTCCGTTGTGATCCCGCGGACGTGATCGAACAAAGGCCGGATGGTGATCGTCGTTTCGCATCCGGCGCGGACGATTTTGGGGTAGATGTCGATGGCATTGTTGTTTCGCATGGGGTAGTTAGCTCCTTGAGAGCAGTGTGACGCGTAGCTCAAATCAATAGGGCTTGGTTGCAGAGACAATGTACTCGAAAAGCTCTTTTTTTGAGTTGCGCTTCCTTATAACTTCGATATGACTATCGATAAACCCAAAATTGTCGAAGAGCGCCGCGTAGATTTTCTCAACTGGTACTACTGTATCGTAGAATCTTGAATTGCCGACGATATAGAAAATCTGTGCTCCTGGCAAGAGTATTGAGTAAAGATTCTGTAGATGTTTGGCGATGTCGATAAAATACCTATGTACGTAATTTGCCAGGGTGATGCTTTGACTGGCAATCTCGGCGATCATTTTCTCGAATCCTGGATAGGAGATCGGCGTTCCATTTGGCTCCCAGGACTGCAATCTGCTGGTTGCAATTCCCCATGTGCCACCGATGGCTTGCCAATCAAGTTCTCCGGCCTCGCGCCCGTCTGTCAGATACCCTAACCAATACATATATGGACGGAGTTCGCGGATGTAACTCATCCGGTTGGGATATGGAGGAGAAGTAATGACGCAGTCATATTTTCTGTGGTCAGAAATGCGGAGTTGGCGCGCATCTTCCATAAATACGCGAGTTGTTCCTTCGAGAGGTGTGCGGGCCGACGCAATGATTTTTTCGGCTATACTAGAAAATTGACGTATGATCTCCTGTTCTTCGTCGAACAGCGTTAATTGCTTGGCGGATGTATCTTTGAATGACATTGATTGGTGGTTGAAGGCCGCATTGGACCACTGGATCACTAAATTGCAGAAGGCGATCAAAAGCAAATCTCTTGCTGGCGATGGATAGGGGAAGAAAGCATTGAGTCCGTGTTGGATTTTGGCAAGGGCGAGAAGCCTTTTTTCTGACCACCAGCGAGTAATGTTGTGAATCGGCGGAAGCCAAAGTTGGTCCGTTTTATGCATATCGAGTGCGTGTTT
>DAOUAY010000530.1:0-19423 GCA_034432995.1 Anaerolineae bacterium
CGCGTGTAGACATCGCCTGCCGGTAGCCCTCTTCGAGCTTGATCTGCGGTCGCAAAAAGTGGTGCGTGCCGGGAATCTGGAACAGGTAGTAGTCGTCCGAATCCAACTCACCGATGCGCCGCGCGCTCAACTTATCGATGAGATACTGCGGCAGGCCCGACGAAATCGAACCGGCGTCGGCCCATTGA
This sequence comes from Anaerolineae bacterium, assembly GCA_034432995.1. GTDB lineage: Bacteria > Chloroflexota > Anaerolineae > B4-G1 > SLSP01 > DSWT01. Next base: position 189 of record DAOUAY010000530.1, read on the forward strand.
TGCCACCCGGCGAGCATGTACTTCTCTTTTGCTTTGGGAATTTCCCATAGATCGAATGCGTCTCGCATCGTACACTCCCTCCTGTTACTCGGCGTTCGTAAAAGTATAACTTCCCGAAAGCTGTGGCCGGTCTCCGACCGCGCCACCGCAGGCCCCGGCGTATGCGGGCACGGTCAGAGACCGGCCCGAGCGGGAGAGACCGGACCGAGCGGGAGAGACCGGCCCGAGCGGGAAGTTATTTGTTGACAGACCCTTACGCCATCTCGCCAAAGCGACGGCTAAACTTCAAGAAAAACCAATAGCCAACGACCAGGAAGATAAATGCCGTCACCGCCGTGCGCGCCAAAAAGTCCAGCCGCGTGAGCGCGCCGTTGTACAGAATGTCCTGGTACGTGTTGATGATCGACGCCATCGGATTGAGCCGGAACAGCCACACCTGCGGATTGAAGGTAATGCCCAGCAGCGTGAACTTCTCCGGCAGGTCGCGGAAGGTATACACAATCGGCGTCAGGAAAAACCACGCCTGGATGCCCACATCCATCATCATGTGCGTGTCCCGGTAGAAGACCTCCAACGCCGAAAGAAACAGCACGATGCCCAACGCAAACATCACCTGAATCAGAATGGGGATCGGCAGGAACAACAACCACCCCGTCAGCGGCACGCCCGAAATCACGATCAACAACAGCAACACCGGCAGCGAGATCAAAAAATTGACCAGATTGGAAAACACCACCGCGATGGGCAGCGCCTCACGGGGAAAGTAAACCTTCTTCACCAGGTGGCTGTTCCCCACGATGCTCGGAATCCCGCCCATCACCGCACCGGTGAAGAAATTCCACGGCAGCAGCGCGCTCAAAAAGAGAATGTGCGGGTTGTCGATGGCCCGGTTGCGCCACATATAGCCGAACACAAAGGTGAAGATCAGCATCATCAGCAGCGGATTCAGCCACGACCAGAAGATGCCCAGCAGCGAATTTTTGTAACGTACTTTGAGATCGCGCACCACGAGGTTGTAGACCAGATCGCGGTACGCCCACAATTCTTTGAGATGTTGAATCATTGTCCGGTAAATCCTTCGTTTAGATTGACGCCTATGCGAATTGTTCGCTGCGTCGCTTCCGGCGGATCATAATCCGCCGCTACTGGATTATACTATACTATCATAGTCAGGCTACAAAAGTCTTGCCGGATTATGCAGGACTTCATCATTCTCATCACAGTTCTCCTATTTTGCTTCGAGCGGATCGTCAGATCATTTTGCTTCGAGCGGATCGTCAGATCCGCGTTTTGTGGAGACTTTTGTAGTCTACGTTCTTGACGGTATAATCACCCCTTGATGAAACGCTACATCCTGTTCGGCATGACGCTCGTGCTCCTGGTGGCGGCGGCGCTGCGCCTGGGCGCGCTGCCCGACCTGCCCGTGGGCCTGCACTACGACGAAGCCGCCAACGTCATCCTCACCCGACAGATTGTTTCCGGCGGCTATCGCCCGGTGTTCATCCGTGCGTACACCGGCAAGGAAGTGCTCTTCTTCTATATCGGCGCGTTCTGGGTGTGGGCGACCGGCGGCGCGCCGTGGGGCCTGCGCTTGAACGCCGCCATGCTCGGCCTCCTCACCGTTGCCGCCACCTTCGCCGCCACCCGCGCGCTGCTCGGCCCGGCGAAACGTTCGCGCGAGATCGCGTTGCTGGCGGCGGGATGGGTCGCCGTGGCCTTCCCGCACGTGCTCCTGAGCCGCTACGGCTTCCGCGCCATCTCGCAGCCGTTGCTCCAGGCGCTCACGGTCGCCGCGCTTTGGCGCGGCCTGCGCACCGGGAAACGCGCATGGCTCGTCGCGGGCGGCGTATGCCTCGGCTTCACCGGCTACACCTATCTCGCCGCGCGGCTCTTTCCGCTGCCGTTGACGGTGGCCCTCGGTTGGCTGCTGCTCCGCGCGCCCCGGGAAGCCCGGCAACGCATCGTGCAGTTGGGACTGGTGGCGCTGGCGGCGGCCATCGTCTTTGCCCCGTTGGGACTCTACTTCCTGCGCAACCCCGACGCCTTCTCCACCCGCATCACGCAGGTCGCCGCGCCGACGTGGCGAGATGCGCTGCGCGGATTGTGGCTGTGCCTGCGCGCGCTGGTCTGGCCCGGCGCCGGCGATCCTTACATCCGCTTCGACGTCCCCGGCAAGCCGGTGTTGGACGTGCTCTCCGCAGCGTTGGCCCTGATCGGGCTGGCGCGCCTGCTCTTCTCCCGGCAAGGCGACGACCTGCACCGCGCCGGGCGCATCTTCGTCGTCGCCGTCCTGGCGACGATGCTGCTCCCCAGCGCCCTGGCGACCTCCGAAATCACGCCGAGCAACCTGCGCCTGATCGGGCTGTTCCCCTTCATCGCCATCCTGCCCGCGTGTGGCGTCGTCGCGCTCATCGACGCGCTCGTCGGCGCTCTGCGAGACAAGAGCGATTTAACAAATCGCCCCACAGATGCAAAAAGCTCTTTCCTGCCTCTTGCCTCCTGCTTCTTGCTGCTTCTGACGTTCGGTGGGACGACCACGGCGCAGGCGTATCGTCGATGGGCCACGTCCTGGCAACTGTTCTACGCCGCCGACGGCGAGATGGTGTTGGCAGCTCAGGCGCTGGATGCGACGGATGTGTCATCCACCACAGTCTACATCGCCAGCGAACACTACCGCCATCCCACGGTCGCCGCCCTGGCGCGCCAATATCCCCAGGCCAAATGGCTCACCGGCGGCGCGACCCTCGTGCTGCCGCCGTCCGGGGACGCCGTATACTTGTGGCCGGGTTCGCTCGCGCCGCCGGCGTCCTGGCCGGATGCCATCACAAAAAAGTGGCGCACCACCGTCCTCAGCGATCCTATCGGCGAACCGGCGCTGCTGGTGCGACGCCTCGTCGCGGCCGACATAGTGACGTTGCGCGAGACAGCTACGGTCCCGGAATCCGCCGCCGACTTCGCCCACGTCATCCACCTGTACGACGCGCGGCCGGTCGAGGCGTGCCGCGTCGCCGAACCGTGCCCGATTCTCATCACATGGGCGGTCGACGCGCCATACACCACACTCCAGCCGGTGGTGCGCCTGCTGCACCCGCAAACCGGCGAGTGGGCGCGCGAAACCACCTTCCACTATCCGCCCGCAGAATGGACGCCGGGCGACCTTGTCTTCGACCAATTCACGCTTGTCCCGCCCGTGGGCATTCCGCCCGTGGACGGCTACGAAATCGGCGTCAGCTTCTTCAATCCCGAAGGCGGCGAAGTGCTGCCCCGCCTGGAAGCGGAGCGTTTCGCCGGGCTGGAGGCGCGCTTTCCACTGACCGGGGCGCTGCTGCCGATGGCGTCCACGCCCGACGTCGCACAATCGGCGGCTGCCTGTCCGGGGATTCCACGCGAGATCGATGCCGCACACGGCGACCTGCACCTGCTAGGAGCCGCGCCCTTGCCTCAGCGCGCGCGTCCAGGCGAATCGGTGTTCCTCCGGCTGTGCTGGCAAGCGATGGGCGCTGCTTTGCCGGAAGGCGCTGTCACCCTGACACTGAGGGGCTCAGAGACGCACATCCTGTATGGAGGTGCGCCTGCCAGCGGCTACCCCTTCGCGCAGTGGCGACCCGGCGACATCGTCGAGGATCGGTATACGCTGCGCCTGCCCCGCGAGATAGCCGCCGGGCCGTACACGCTCGATCTATCCGTGGAGCAAACGCGCGTGGCGACTTTAGCCTCCATCGAGGTGCAAGCCCTGGAACGCAGCTTCACGCCGCCGGAGATGCAATATCCCTTCGAGGCCGACTTCGGCGCGCGCATCCGCCTGCTCGGCTACGACGTGGGGCTGCTTCAGCCAGGCCAGCCGCTGGATGTGACACTGTACTGGCAATCGCTGGCTACGTTGGATGACGATTACCTCGTCTTCGTGCATGTGCTGGATGAGAGCGGCGCTATCGTCGCGCAGGTGGATGAAGGGCCGCAGCAGGGCGGCTATCCCACGTCGCTGTGGATTGCTGGAGAAATCGTGGCTGACCGCCACACGTTGGCGCTGCCGGGCGACTTACCGGCGGGCAGCTACCGCCTGCGGATCGGCTTTTACCGCCAGGAAAACGGGGATTACCTCGCGGTCAACGGCGACGCGCATATACTTTTGCCCGTCATCGGACCCCGCTAACTCTCGAAGCCTGGAGCGCGGATCCTATCCTGCGTCTTGAACGCCTTTGCTGACAGCTAATAGCTGATAGCTGAATGCTTCAATCCGCTATTACTGCGTGATGACCTTGACTTCTTCAGCGGAGAACCGGAACCGCTCGCGTTCGACCCGCGGGCCGTCGGGAGGCACTTCGACGACGACCTCGCCCTTGAGAATGTCCAGATCGATGACGCGCCCGATGCCTTTCTCCGTCTGCACGCGCGCTTTGATCTTGGGCAGGCTCTTGGCTTCCTCTTTGTAGACCTCGTGCTCGTAGGCCAGACAGCAGCGCAGCCGCCCGCACATGCCGGTGATGTCGGTGGGGGCCATCGAAATCGCCTGATCCTTCGCCATGCGGATGGACACCGTCTGGAATTCGGTGAGGAACCGGCAGCAGCAGCGCGGTTCGCCGCAGACGCCATACCCGCACAACGTCTTGGCGTGGTCGCGCGGGCCGACTGTGCGGACTTCGACGCGGCAGTTCATCCGGCTGGCGATGCGCCGCCGGAAGTTGGTGAGATCGCGTTTGTTGGAATTGCCGGTGCAGAGCAGAATGGCGCTGCTGCCGTCGAGCGCAAACTCTGCCGAGAAAACCTTCATGTCCAACTTCTGCGCTTTGACCTCTTCCCTGGCGACCTCGACCATGCGCTGGGCGCGCTCGCGCATGAGCTGAAAGCGCGCCATGTCCAGACCGTTGGCCTGTCGCAGCACCGTCTTGAGCCGCTTGGGTGAAATACCGTCGGGGAGTCTGGCGACCGTCTCACTCACTTGCCCGGCCTGTTCGCCGTAGACCGTCTCCACCACCACCCAATCGTCGCGCTGCAACGCCATCTCGACCGGAGCGGCGAAATGGTACACTTTGCCCGCCGGTTGGAAACGAATACCGATCGGCGTTGTAGGGCCGGTGTATTCAGGTCTTTGCGTAACCTCGGGTTCCGCTCGAACGTAGAGCGCGTCCTGCGCCTCGCCAAACGCCTCCTGGTATTCGTCCAGCCACGTTTCGATCTCGTCCGACCACGCCTGATTCTCGTCCGGCGCGATATCCTTATCCTCGTTCATACACCCTGCTTTCTCGATATGACATTTGCCCGTAACTATACCTTACAAGAGCATTTTGGTCAAGACTACAAAAGTCTGAGCACGTCCTGCGCCTTGCAGACCTGCTGTTCAGTGTAGGGCCTTGCTCAACCAGACGCTTGGTCAAGGCAATCCCACGTGAGACTTTTGTAGTCTGGTCTGGCAGCGTGATTTTGACAGCCGTTCCAATATGGTACAATGGGCCTATGCGACACATCTACTGGATCATCGACAGAATCTTGGGCGGACGCCCCGGCCCGGTCCGCGAGCCGTGGGACCCGCAAGCCCTCTACGCGGGCGGGATTCGTGTGGTCGTCTCCCTGGCGGCAGAGGAAACGGTGGAGGATTTAAGTCCGTATGGCCTGGAGCACTACCGGGCGGCGTTTCCGCCAGTGTTCCTCTTTTCGCATGGGATGCGCAAGGCGTTCATCTACCAGGCGTTGCCGGTATGGGAATTCATCCATACGCAGATCGAGGCCGGCAAACCGGTGCTGGTCCACTGTCACGCCGGGGCCGATCGTACGGGTGCGATCCTGGCGGGGTATCTTGTCCTCTATCATCTCGTTCCGCCGGATGAGGCCATTTTGCAGGTGCGAGCCGCCAATCCCTGTGCGATGGCCGCTCCGGGCTACCTTGAAGCCGTCACCCTCCTGCAACCAGGCCAATTCCCCGATCCCAAAACACTGCTATAAACGAGGCCCTCTATTCAGCAAGATGCGTTCCAGCGTCTCCACCCCCTCCTGGAGCGTGCTGCCCAAGAAGAGGCCCTGGACTTTCGTTCGCAATTCAGGTCGTTCGTTGAACGCCAGCCCGCCATAGCCCACGATTGGCTCGCCCGTCCGGGCGGCTTCGGGCAGCCAGGTAGGCCATTCCGCCAGCGCGAGGGCCGGCGCTTCGGTCATCGCGGTCAACACCACCGCAGCGGGTTTGGTCTCCTGGACGAATTTGGCCAATTCCGCCAAGGGGATGGACTGCCCAAGATAAGCAATCGGCCAGCGACGGCGACGCATCAACGCGCCGAACATCAGCAGACTGCCCTCGTGCCATTCGCCGGGCGCGCAAGCCAGCACGATGGGCGGAACCGCATAAGGCGGTGGCCCGCTGCGCATCCACGCGAGCAGGTGTTGGCGCAGGTAGTTGGTCGCCAGATGTTCGGTCGCAATATCGATCTCGCCTTTTTCCCACCCCACACCGATATCGCGCAACGTCGGCCCGATCAGATCCACGATCAGGTTTTCCGGCATGTGCAAGGCGAAGGCCTCGTTGAAAACCTGATCCGCTTTCCCGGTTTCGTGAGACAACAGCGCATCGAGCAGGTTTTTCCGCAGCGCGTCGATATGCACATTGACAATCTGATCACCCTCGGAGACGTCGACACTGCGCTCAACCGGAGAGAGTGCCGCCGGTCGTGCCGCCACAAGGCCCTCTCCCGCCTCCGCCGCGCGCAAAGCGCGAATTGCCTGCCGGACCTGCATCCCTTCATCAAGATGAGCCTTGACCCAGCGCAGCCGTTGGATTTCTTTCGCGGAGTAGAGGCGGTGTTTACCTTCCGTGCGTTCGGTTTCGGGAAAGTTGTAGCGTCGTTCCCAGATGCGCAGCGTGGCTGCCGGGATATCGGTCATCCGCGCGACACTCCCGATGTTATAGATCGATTCATCGTTGCTCATCGTCGTCTCCTCAAATAGTCAGATAGTCGTTCGGCGCGTCGTTGCTCATTCAGGCGCTATGCGTCGATCGGGCAATGACAGTATTTTATGTTAAGTATATCCTGAGATTCAGGTTTTGTCAAATATTTTTATACACAAGGGCGTCAATAAGTTGACAAAATCACTGTTTGTGATAAGATATTGTGAACTCCACGGCCAATAACAGAGTAGAGGAGGGATTTATGAACTGGATCAAGGTTTTACCCGCAATCGAGCAGAGTTCCGGACGACTTTGGACTTTAGACATTCGACTATCCTCGGAGGACCAATGACACAAGCAATCTCAGAACGAGTAATCCTTGGCAACACCGGCATCGCCATCACCCCCATGGGCATCGGCACGTGGGCCTGGGGCGATGGGGTGATGTGGGGATACGGTAAAAGCTACACCGACGGTGACGTGCGCGCCGCCTTCGCTGCGACCGTGGCGGCAGGCATCAACTTCTTCGACACGGCGGAGGTCTACGGGCTAGGGCGCTCCGAAAAACTGCTCGGCCAGTTCGTCCGTGAATCCGGGCAATCGGTCGTCATAGCGACGAAGTTCATGCCGTTCCCCTTCTGGCTGACCAAAAACGCGCTGCGCCGCGCGTTGCGCAACAGTCTCAGACGGCTGGGGATGCCGCGCGCCGATCTCTACCAGATGCACTTCCCCCTGCCGCCCGTGCCGGTCGAAACGTGGATGGACGCGATGGCCGAGGCGGTCGAAGCGGGCTTCGTCCGCGCGGTCGGCGTCTCCAACTACGACATGAAGCAAATGGGACGCGCGCATACTGCCCTGGCCAAACGCGGCATCCCGCTGGCCTCCAACCAGGTCTTCTACAGCCTGCTGCACCGCGACCCGGAATTCAACGGCGTGGCGCAGCTCTGCAAAGACCTCGACATCACGTTGATCGCCTACAGCCCGCTGGAGAAAGGCATCCTCACCGGCAAATACACGCCCGACAATCCGCCGCCCGGCCCGCGCAAGAACATCTACAGCCGTGAGTATCTGCAAAAAGCGCAGCCGTTGATCGAGATGCTGCGCGATTTCGGCGACGCGCACGGCGGCAAAAGCCCTGCGCAGGTGGCGCTCAACTGGACGATCTGCAAGGGTGCGGTGCCGATTCCCGGCGCGAAGAGCGTCCGGCAGGTCGAATCGAATGCCGGCGCGCTCGGCTGGCGGCTCACGGATGACGAAGTCGCCGCGCTGGACGAATTGAGTCTGGCGGTGAAGGCATAGGCTCAGTAGATCACAAAACGCTCCGAGGGGATCGTCAGATCCAAAATGCTCCGAGGGGATCGTCTGATCCAAGATGCTCCGAGGGGATCGCCTGATCCAAAATGCTCCGAGGGGATCGTCAGATCCAAAATGCTCTGAGGGGATCGTCAGATCCAAAATGCTCCGAGGGGATCGTCAGATCCCCGACTTGCCGTATAGGATGTGCAATGAAGACAGCGATTTGGTGGATTCGCCGCGACCTGCGCCTGAGCGACAACCAGGCCCTGCACGCCGCCCTGGCACACAGCCGCTACGTGCTCCCCGTGTTCGTGCTCGATCCGGCGCTGTGGAATTCCGGCTACACCGGCGACAAACGGCGCGCGTTCTTGCTCGGCGGACTGCGCGCCCTGGATGCCGACCTGCGCGCGCGGGGCAGCCGCCTGACCGTGCGTTGCGGTCGCCCGGAACAAGAACTGGCGCGCCTGCGCGATGAAACCGGAGCCATAGCCATCTTCGCTGAAGCAGACGTCTCGCCGTATGCGCGCCGCCGCGATGCGCAGGTGGCCGCGGAAGTCCCGCTGCGCCTCACCGGCGGGCTGACGATCCGCCCACCGGAAGCCGTGCGCAAGGCCGATGGCGGCATCTACACCGTGTACACACCGTACAATCGCGCATGGCGCGACCTGCCTATGCTGGATGCGCGCGAACTGCTCCCCACACCAGAGGCCATCCCTCTTCCGCCTGACATTGACCTCGCGCGATTCCATAGCGAGACGCTGCCTGAAACACCGATTCTGCCATCGAGTTCACCCTTTCTACCCGGAGAAGCCGAGGCGCAGCGCCGGTTGCAGGACTTCATCGCGCATGGAATTTACCGCTACACCACCGGGCGCGACCTTATGGCCCGCGCGGGCACGTCGGGGCTTTCGCCATATCTGCGCTTTGGGATGCTCTCTGCGCGGCAGGCCGCCATCGCGGCGACGCAAGCCCGTTACGATGCGCCTTCGGACGCCACCTGGCATAGCGCCATCGTCTGGCTCGACGAGCTGCTCTGGCGCGAGTTCTACATGAGCATCCTCGTCAATTTCCCCAACGTCCGGCGCGAGAGCTTCCGCGCTAACCTGCGGCATATCGCATGGGACAACGGCCCGGATACTTTCGCCGCCTGGCAAGCCGGGCGCACCGGCTATCCCATCGTCGATGCGGGGATGCGCCAACTCCTGGCGACCGGCTGGATGCACAACCGCGCGCGGATGATCGTCGCCTCGTTCCTCACCAAGCACCTGCTCATCGATTGGCGCTGGGGCGAACAGCACTTTATGCAGCACCTCATCGATGGCGATCCGGCGTCGAACAATGGCGGCTGGCAGTGGGCCGCCGGCACGGGTACGGATGCCGCGCCCTATTTCCGCATCTTCAACCCGGTGTTGCAAGGCGAAAAGTACGATCCCCAGGGCGACTACGTGCGGCGTTGGGTGCCAGAATTGGAGCGCGTTCCCGCTGCGTACCTGCACAAGCCGTGGACGATGCCCGCGGATGTGCAGGGCAAAGTCGGTTGCGTCATCGGCACGGACTATCTCGCGCCCATCGTCGAACATGCCTGGGCGAGACAGCGGGCGCTGGCGGTTTACAAGGCTTGATCTCGGCCATTTTGCAGCCGGCGGGATTGGGGGTACAATCCAGATGCAGCGAATTGGAGGGCAGCCATGATCCCATTGGGGGACAATATCCCATCGAGACGTTTTCCCGTGGTTACGGCCACATTGATCGTGATCAACGTGATCATCTTCCTGCTGGGAGTGTTCTTCGAACCCGCGGCCAATCAGATGGCCCAGATGTTCGGCGCTGTGCCCATCCGCATCACCACACAATGGACCAATCCGCTGACGCTGGCGACCCTGGTCACGGCGACGTACCTGCACGGCGGGTGGGTGCACTTGATCGGCAATATGATCTACCTGGCGATTTTCGGCGACAACGTCGAAGACCGCATGGGGCACGTGCGCTTCTTCATCTTTTACACGCTCTGCGGGGTGCTCTCAGGTCTGGCCCAGGTGATGGCGATGCCCACCTCGCGCATTCCGGCGATTGGCGCGAGCGGCGCGATTGCCGGCGTGCTGGGCGCGCACCTGCTGCTGTTCCCGCGCGCGCGCGTGCGCACGCTCATCCCGCTGATTTTCATCTATACGACGATCCACCTGCCGACAGTGCTCGTGCTGGGTGGGTGGTTCCTGGTGCAATTCCTCAATGGTCTGGCGTCGATCAACGTCAACGTGCAGACCGGCGGCGTGGCGTGGTGGGCGCACATCGGCGGATTCATCGTCGGCATGATTTTGATGCCGTTCTTCCGCCAGAAACAACCCCCTGCGCCCCCCACTTACGTCTACGATGGCAGCCGCTACTGGCGCGACGATTTTTGATGCGGCGATGACGTCGATCCCCGCCAACCTGGCCCATATCCGCGCGCGCATCGCCGAAGCTGCCCTGCGCGCCGGACGCGATCCCAACGCCGTGCGCCTCGTCGCCGTGACCAAGACCTGTCCCGTCGATGCTATCCTTGCCGCATGGGACAGTGGACAGCGCGATTTCGCCGAGAACCGGCCCGAGGAAGGCGCGCAGAAAGTGATAGAGACAGCGGCGCGGCTTGCCGAAGCGCCTGAGAAACCGGTCTGGCACATGATCGGGCACGTGCAGCGCCGCAAGGCCAACCTCGTCGTCGCCCACTTCGACGTCGCCCACGCCATCGACCGGCTGGCGCTGGCGCAGAAGTTGAGCGCGCTGGCCGTCGAAGCAGAGCGAGAACTGCCCGTGCTGCTGGAGTGCAACGTCTCCGGCGAAGCGAGCAAGTACGGCTACTGCGCCGCCGGCTGGGAACGCGATCCTGACCTCCGCGAGCGCCTGTACGCTGAAGTTGCAGCGGTGTCCGCGCTTCCCGGTTTGCGCCTGGAGGGGTTGATGACGATGGCGCCCATTGCCGACGACGCCGAGACGGTGCGCCCGGTCTTCGCGTCGCTGCGCGCTCTGCGGGATGCGCTGCGCGAACAGTTTCCTGGCATGACCCTGCCGCACCTGTCGATGGGGATGACCGATGATTTCGAAGTCGCCGTCGAAGAAGGCGCAACGCTCGTGCGCATCGGTCGCGGCATCTTTGCCGTATAAGACCACGGGAGTTTGCACTCTGACTGTCAGACTCAGTAGAGCTAATTTGCCCGGTCTGGATCGCCAGACCCAGACCGGAAGGGGGTCTGACGATCCCCTCGAAGCAATCCGTGATCTATCGAGACTACAAGACGAATGACTATGCGACTACAAGACTAACGACTACCAGACTTTTTCGAGGGAGGATGAGATGACACTACCAACCATAGCTGTAATCGGCTCCGGGACGATGGGCGAGGCTTTGATCAAGGGCTTGCTGCGCCAATCGTTGATCGAACCACAGAACATCATCGGGACGGACCCGTGGCGCGAGCGGCTGGCGCTGCTCGAAACACGCTACCAGATTCGCACGTCGCCGGACAATGTGCCGGCGGTAGAATCTGCCGACATTGTGTTCCTGTCGATCAAACCGCAAGTAATGGGCGCAGTGCTCGACGAGATGCGTGGGCACATCAGGTCGGAGGCGCTGGTCTTCTCCATCGCGGCGGGCGTGCCGATCAAAACATTGCGCCAGGGAACTGGTACAGAAAGCGTGATTCGCGCGATGCCGAACACACCCGCGCAAATCGGGCAGGGCATCACCGTATGGACGGCGACTGCCGCCGTGACCGACCAACAGCGGGCGTATGCGCTAACAATTCTGGGCGCGTTGGGGGAGCAGATTTACGTCGATGACGAGCATTATCTCGATATGGCGACGGCGCTCTCTGGCACCGGCCCGGCCTACGTCTACTTGTTCATGGAGGCGCTGGTCGATGCGGGCGTGCACCTGGGCTTTTCGCGGCACATCGCCCAGAAGCTCGTCTTCCAGACTGTGATCGGCGCGGCGAACTTCGCCCAGCAATCCGAGATGCATTTGGCGACATTGCGCAACCAGGTCACATCGCCGGGCGGCACGACGGCTGAGGCGCTCTATCACCTGGAAAAAGGGGGATTCCGCACCGTGCTTTCTCGCGCGATCTGGGCCGCATACGTGCGCTCGGCGGAGTTGGGGCGCGATAAAGCGTAAACAGCTATCAGCTTTCAGCTATCAGCGTTCAGCTTAGGCGTCTACGAAAGGACGCTGACTGCACTTTGCCATGTCATCTCTACAACCGTCAGCGCGTCCTGAGCCTCTTTGCTGATAGCTGAAAGCTGATAGCTGAACGCTAACTTAGTACGCAGAAAAGCAGCGGGGAAAACTCCCCGCTGCTTCGATGAAATTACAATACCTGTTGCGATGAACGTCGAGAGTGTGCGGCCCGATAGGTGCGCGCGCTCGGCAAACGTTCTTACTGAGCCTGCAACGCGTTGATCTTGTGCATCAGCCGCGACTTGAGACGGGCAGCTTTTTTGTGGTGAATGACGTTTTTCTTGGCCGCTTTATCCAGTTGGCTGGCAGCGTCTGGCATCAAGGCCAGAGCCTGTTCGGCATTCCCATCGGCGATGGCTTTGTTGACCATCTGTAACACCCCACGGACCTTGCCTTTGACGTAACGATTGCGCAACCACTTGCGATAAGAGTTGCGAACCTGTTTCTTGGCTGATTGAGTATTTGCCACGCTTGTTCCTCCGAAATTGCTATTAAGTTCTCTTTTTACGAAGCCAAAGTATACCCTATATTTGCTTTTTGTCCAGTTTGGGCTAAAAAAGTTCTCCCTCGACGTTCAGTCGGGGGAGAACCGTGAGGAAGGATTGCACACTGGCGTTAGTTGCCACCACCACCGCCAGAGCCCCCACCATTGCCACTGCCACCGGTTCCGCTGCCGTTACCGCCCTGGCCGCCGTTGCCACCCGAGTCCGAACCGCCGTTATCGCTGCCACCGTTGCCGGCGCCACCGTTGTTAGGTTCGCCATCGCCGCCGTCGGCATTGCCGCTGTCAGGATTGCCGCTGTCGGCATTGCCACCTTCACCTGGACGCCCACCTTCGCCGTTCCGGCCTTTGGAATTTGGCTTACCCGTGTCATCCCGGCCCTGTTGCTTGCCCTTGCTCTGACCGTCATTGCCCTCAGTCTGGCCATTGTGGCCACCATTGTCACTGCCGTAGCCACCGTTGTCACCGCCGTTATCACCGTTCTCACCGGCGTTACCAGCAGCGTTGCCTTCCCCATTGTCGCCGTTCTCCAGCCCATTGCCGGGCGCATCGGGATTCGGCCCAGGAGCGCCGACGTTGCCCAGCGTCTCGTTCTCGCCGGCATACTGCTCAGCGTAACCGAGCGCCTGTTGGGCCTGCTCCATGGTTTTGATCATGGCCTGAGTAGGTTCGGGATGCTCTGCATTCTCGCCGAGGTGGTAGCGCGACCTGACCTGCGCCATGACGCGAACCTGGTTTTCCAGCGTGCCGGAGAAATGGGCGCGCAGTTGGAGTTGTTGCGCCTCTCCCAGCCCGGCCATCGTCTGCAAGGCCACACCCACCTGGAGTTGGTAGCGCGCCGCCAACGATTCAGGGATTTCATCGCCGTCTTCGGCCAACTGCGCAGCCTCCTCGACACGCTCCTGCGCATACGCCATCGCCAACAGGGCTTTCGCCTCCGGGTTTTGAGTCAGCGATAGGCGGGCGTCCTCATACTGCAATTTCACCGGGTACAGCACCGACCCCGGCACACTCCCGCGCGAAGCGCTGACCGTCCCTGCCGTTGCGCCAAAAATGAGCGCCAAAGCCAGCAAAACTTTCACGAACGCTTTCATGGAAACCTCCTTTGGGTTGAATACAAACAGGCTTTTCCATGATTTATGACGCAGGACGGGCGCCGGGGGTACGGCCTGGGCGGCGTATTGACGTGCTTCGACCATAAATGCCTGGCGACGGTCTTCCCATGCCCCCCGATTCGGCGCCGGCGCCGGACGCAGAGCGTCCATAGCGGCAGCCACCGATGACGGCAGGGACTCTTGTCGTGATGTGCGTTCAAATTTCATCTTCTCCCTCCAACAAACGGCGCAGACTGTTGAGCGCACGATGTTGCAACGCCTTGACCGCACCTTCGGCACGCTCAACGACGCGGGCAACTTCCTCGATACTCAGCTCTTCCAGAAAGCGCAAGGTAATGATCTGTTGTTGCAGCGGCGTCAACTGTTGTAATGCCGCGCGCGCCTGTGCCACGCGCGTTTGCCGTTCCAGATACGCTACACTCTGATCGGCATCGGCCAGGATCACGTTGTCCAACGTTGCTGGCTCCTGCGCTGGCTGGCGACGGTAGAAATCCACAATCAGATTGTGCGCCACCCGATAGAGCCAGGCCGAAAGATAATCCGTTGGGCCGCTACCGTGCTTCAAGGCGACCAGGAAACGGTGAAACGTTTCCGCCGTGATCTCTTCTGCGGTGTCCGTATGTCCTGTGCGGCGGTAGACGTAGCGATGAATGGCCGGCGCATAGGTGTCGTAGATCTGCGCCAGCGCCTTCTCATCCCATTGTCGCGCGCGTTGCAGTAAAGCGTCAGCGGTTTTCACACGTGTTTCCTATCCTTTATGACGTGAAGATGCGGGAAAAGATACGGGCGTTAACAAAATTTTGCGGCAGTTCGATCAGATGAGTTCGTATTATACACCCTGTTCGTGAATCCATGGCGAACCGGCCGATGACGCCACATCATCGGCCGGCCGCACGGGGAAAGGGGGTTAGGGCTGATTGCGCAGGTTGCCCTGCCCGGCCCACAGCGGGCGACCATTGCTATGAAGAAATGTCGAAGAATGCACTTGGAATTTCGGCAACCGCGATTATACTAGAGATAGATAAAAAGGTTATTCTCGTGGCAGGGGTAGTGTGTTATGATCAAGATCCTTCATGTGGAAGACAACGCGACGCAGCGCGAACTGGTGCAGCGCTTGTTGGAAATGGAGCTGCAAGATTGCCAGGTGAAGTTTGCCAGCAATGGGATCGAAGGGCTGGCGTGCGCGGAAAATTGGCAACCCGATGTGATCTTGATGGATTTGCGTATGCCGGGGATGGATGGCTTCGAAGCCATCGCGGCGCTCAAAGCCAGGCCGGTTACTGTGGATATCCCGATCATCGCCATCTCCGCCTGGAGCAACGTGCAAAATGAGGAACGCGCGCTGGCTCTGGGGGCAGATCAATGCATCGTCAAGCCGTTCGATCTCGATGAAGTGATGCGCGCGATCAACGCCTGCCTCAGCGCCCGCCGCACCGTGTAACCACGCCTCGCGCAACTTATTTGCCTATTTTCCGTAACATCCATATAATGAAATCGGGTGTTTAATGAGATCGTAAAACCCTTGTGAACACAGGCGCACCCCGATTCATCGAAGCCATCGCAAGGAAGTTGATGTAAGGAGTTGTATGATCGAAGGACTTTTGAATCTTGCTTCGGCGTTTGGGCTGTCCACGTCAGCGGGCTTGAATGCGTACATTCCGATGCTGGTGTTGGCGCTCCTGGCGCGCTTCACCGGGCTGGTGGAACTGGGCGATCCGTGGTCTGCCTTGACAAGTTGGTGGATTATCGGGCTTTTGGCGGTGCTGTTGACTGTGGACGTGTTGGCCGACAAAATTCCCGCTATCGACACCATCAACGACGTCATCCAGACCCTGGTTCGTCCCACAGCCGGCGCGATTGTGTTTGCCGCGACGACCCAAAACACCATCCACCTGCATCCCGTGCTTGCCTTTGGCTGTGGAGTGATTTTAGCCGGGGGAGTGCACCTGGTCAAAGCGGGGGGGCGGCCTGTGGTCACAGCAACCACCGGCGGCGTTGGCAATCCTGTCGTGAGCACGATCGAGGAGATCGTGGCAGCTTTGGTTTCATTGGCCGCTATCATCTTCCCTTATCTGATTTTGGCCTGGTTCTTCCTGCTGGTGCTGTTGATCTACCTGATCGTGCGCTGGCGTCGAAAACGCGCCGAGGCGCGCGTCGCAGATTCAGCCCGTCCCGAGCAACGCTGACGATTGCATTTTGACCTGCAGGCTTTGTTGAACTGCCTGACTAACGACTATCAGACTATTTTTATAAGGAGGCTATTATGACCCAGGACCCGTTTTATGAATCGGATTCGTCCCCCTATTACGCGAATCCACCGGCGCAACCACCGGCGAAGAAGAACAATACCATAATCTATATCATTGTAGGCATCGTGCTGCTGCTGCTGTGCTGCTGCGCCGCAGCGGTTGTCTGGGCGCTCTGGACATACGGCGATCAGATTATGTATGAGTTGGGCCTCAATGTGATGTCTGCACTGATGCACTGAAAGGGGAAATGCTATGACTGAAGACTTTGAAAAATCCACACAGGTTGAACCTGAAGCCGAATTCCCGTCGCCATTCGACGAACCTGGAGCGCCGCCGTTGCCGGAAGTTGTCGAGATGGTCGCCGAGGAACCTATCGCACCACCGGCCTTGCCAGAGGTCGTGATTGAGGAGGCTGCTGACGAGGTGGCAGCAATCGCGCCACCGCCGCTGCCGGAAGCATATCCAGAAACGGAAGTCCTGCACGCACTGCCACCCGAACCAGAACCGGTTGCGCCAACGGCACGGCAGCCCATCACCTTGGGCCCGCCGCCTGCCATCTCTGCACCCACGCCACCTCCGGTGGACGTCAGCCCCGCCGAACAGGCCACGCCCAAGAAAAGCAACCAGACGTTGATCATTGTGCTGATTGTTATCGCGGCGCTGCTGTTGCTGTGTTGTTGCTGCGTCTTGCCCGTCGGCTGGGTCCTTCTCAACCTGGAAGACATTATGTACGAGCTGCAGTATATGATGCTGTTCTGAACTGAGTTTAGCGAATGCACCCAAAAGACCCGATTTGTAACAAATCGGGTCTTTTGCTGATAGATCGGCAGTTTGCTGTATAATATGGGCGTGAACCGCTCAGAGAAAATCCAGCAGAAACTCGCTACATTGCCCGCTACGCCCGGCGTGTACATCATGCACAACGTCCGGGATCAGGTGATTTACGTGGGCAAAGCGATCAATCTCGCCAACCGCGTGCGCTCGTATTTCCACGCCTCGGCCCAGGAGAACGCCAAAACGCGCCGCCTCGTGGCCGAAATCGCCGACCTGGAATGGATCATCACCGAGTCGGAAGTCGAGGCGCTGATCCTGGAAGCCAACCTCATCAAGAAATACCGCCCGCGTTTCAACGTTCGCCTCAAGGACGACAAGCGTTACCCGTATCTCAAGGTCACGAATGACGAATTCTCCAAAGTCCTCATCACCCGGCGGATGCGCCGCGACGAGGGGCGCTACTTTGGCCCGTACACCTCGACCAGCGCGCTGCGCGAGACGCTCGACCTGCTGCGCCGCCTGTTTCCCTACCGCACGTGCGACCGTGAGATCACCGGGCAGGACCGGCGCGCGTGTCTCTACCACGACCTGAAGCTTTGTTCCGGGCCGTGTATCGGCGCCGTCGATCACGCGCAGTATATGGCGACGATCGAGCAGTTGGTGCAGTTCATGGGCGGCGAAACCGAAGCGGTGATGGAAGACCTCAAGCAGCAAGTGCAGGAGGCGGCGACCTCATTACAGTTCGAGCGGGCAGCGCAATTGCGTGACCGCTATCAGGCGCTACAGCAGGTGATGGAGCGCCAGCGCGTTATCACCACCGCCGCGACGAACCAGGACGTCATCGCCCTGGCGCGCGACAATGGCAATGTCTGCGTCGAGGTCTTCTTCGTGCGCAACGGCAAGCTGCTGGGCCGCGAGTTCTTTATGATGGAAGGCGGTAACGAGGAGGACGAGCAGTCGATCGTGGCGGCGTTCCTCCAGCAGTTCTACACCGAAGCGGCGATGGTGCCGCCGGAGATTCTACTGCCGGCCCAGGTTGCCGAGGCCGCCGTGCTCGAATCGTGGCTGCGCACCAAGCGCGGAGACGTCGTCTACCTCAATGTTCCCCACGAGGCCGGCCCGGAGCGCGACCTGCTCGATCTGGCGACGACGAACGCGGCAGAGACGCTGCGCAATCTCAAGGCGCAGTGGGAACTGGACAAACATCGCAGCGAGCAGGCATTGGGCGATTTGCAGACCGCACTCGGTTTGACCGCGCCGCCCGTGCGCGTGGAGTGCTACGACATTTCCACCACGCAGGGCATCGAGGTGGTCGGCAGTATGGTGGTGTTCGAACACGGCGTCGCCAAGAAGAGCGACTACCGCCGCTTCAAGATCAAGACCGTCGAAGGGCAGGACGACTTCGCCAGTATGCGCGAGGTGCTCACACGCCGCTTCGACCGCTGGCGGCGTATGGAGAGCGGCGAGCTGAAGGGCACGCGCGGCAGCCAGGCGTGGGCCAAGCTGCCCGATCTGGTGGTGGTCGATGGCGGCAAAGGCCAGTTGGGGATGGCGGTGGAGGTGCTGCAAGCGTTCGATTTGCAGGAAAAAGTGCCGGTGGTGGGCCTGGCGAAACGCGAAGAGGAGATCTTCAAGCCGGGACGCTCCACCTCGATTCGCTTCGATCCCGCCGCGCCTGCCATTCTGCTGTTGCGCCGCATCCGCGACGAGGCGCACCGCTTCGCCATCACCTATCACCGGCAGCGCCGCACCAAGCGCGGCCTGGCCTCGCAGATCGACGAAATCCCCGGCATCGGGCCGGTAAAGCGGCGCGAATTGCTCAAGCATTTCGGCTCGTTGGATGCGATTCAGAAAGCGGACGTGGAGGCGCTGATGGCCGTATCGGGCATCTCCCGCGTGCTGGCGACGCAGATCCGCGAGCATTTCGCGCGGTTGGAGAAAGAACTGGAAAACGAAGAAGTTTGAAAGCTCTCCCCCCCCTTAATCCCCCCCGATGGGGGGGAGACAGAGCGGGCTGACACGCTATCTTCCCCCTTTGGGGGGGAACTAAAGGGGGGGGAAATCTCCGCCTCGATTACACTGATATTAGTGGTTTTCTCGCTAATCAATTGAGATATTAAGATTGTGAACAACACTGAATTCTGCACGCAAAATACATTGCTCTGCCGGTTTCTTTTTCCAGCGGTACGGATGCCGATGCGCATTCCAGTAG
>DAOUAY010000531.1:0-10781 GCA_034432995.1 Anaerolineae bacterium
GCGGGGTATTCGATTTCCATCGCTTATTCGAACCGCGATCAGGCCCTGGCTGTAGAGGCCATCAATTCTTTCTATAGCCGTCAGGTCGATGGCGTGGTGATTCTGAATTCCTGGTTACACACCTATAATGATGCCATCTTATCCATGCAAGATCGCCCCTTCGTCTTCGTCAATCGCGTGTTTGGCAACTGTCTCAGCAATTGTGTGGGGCCTGGCGATCATTATGGCGCTCAGTTAGCCACACAACATCTGATCGACCTGGGTCACCGGCGGATTGGCTTTATCGGTGGGATGAAAGATTGGATCGAAGCTCAGAATCGGCTCTCCGGGTACTGGGATGCGTTGTTGAAGCACGGTCTGCCGGTGGATGAAGCCTTGATCGTGCATGGTGATTGGGGCGTCGATAGCGGCTATCAGGCCGCTCAGGAATTGTTGGCGCTGGAAGGTCCGCCTACGGCCATTTTTGCGGCCAACGACATTATGGCCTTGGGCGCCATATATGCGATTCACGAGGCCGGGTTGAAAATCCCCGCAGACATCGCCCTCGTCGGGTACGATGATCGTGACTTTGCGGCCTGGATCAGACCCGCTTTGACCACCATCCGTATGCCGTCCTACGAAATGGGCCAGGCCGCCGCTCGCTTGCTGTTGGAGCAAATCGGCGGGGAAGAACTGGAAGATGCCACGCAAATTCCAGGGGAGTTGATCATTCGGGAATCCTGCGGCGCTCTGCGGAGTAAAAGTGACGGATAACGCCCGGTAAGCGATTACCGGGAGCGATACACACAATCCATAAATTGAGAGAAGATGCCGGCATTGACTGGGGAGTCGGCGGCATCTTCTCTTGATCGAACCAGTTATCAAGGATAAGCTGGCGTGTTTTGACGCCGCCCGCAACCTGAGAACTGTTCGCTTATTATAACACAATCACCCATTTTGAGGAGCTTATTATGGAAATCAATACGACGCACAGCCCATACGCCCGTCTTAAGACGCTATCGCTGAAAAACGTGAAGGTGAGCGACGGATTTTGGTCTGGACGGCAAGCGATCAACCATGAGGTCAGCCTGAAACACGCTTTCCGCAAACTAGAGGATTCGGGCAATTTTAACAATTTGCGGTTAGCGGCAGGTTCATGGGCAGGAGAGTATGCCAAACCGGTTTTTATGGATTCGGACATCTACAAATGGCTCGAAGCTGTCAGTTATGAGCTTGTCAACCGCCCCGATCCTGAGCTTGAGGCCATGGCGGATGAAGCGATTGGCTTGCTGGTGGCCGCTCAGCAGCCCGATGGCTACCTCAATTCCTATTTTCAGACGGTGGAACCCGAAAAGAAGTGGCAAGAGCTGGCGATGGGCCACGAGTTGTATTGCGCCGGGCATCTCTTCGAGGCCGCAGTCGCCCACCATCGCGCCACGGGCAAAACCACGCTCCTCGATATTGCCTGCCGTTTTGCCGATCACATCGACGCCACCTTTGGCCCCGGCAAACGCGATGCTGTGCCCGGCCATCCTGAAGTCGAACTGGCCCTGGTAGAGCTGTTCCGTGAAAGCGGCGAGCGGCGTTATCTCGACCTGGCCGGCTTTTTCGTCGACCAACGGGGTCGGGGGAAGATGATTGGCAGGACGCCCTTCGGCCTCGATTACCACCAGGATCGCGTTCCGGTTCGGGAAGCTCAGATCGTGGAGGGTCACGCCGTCCGGCAGTTGTACCTGCTGGCCGGGGTCGCTGACATCTACCTGGAGACCGGCGACGCGGCCTTGCTGGCGGCGGCGAAACGGCTCTGGCATGACGTGACTGCCCACAAGCTTTACATCACGGCAGGGCTAGGCGCCCGGCATCTCGGCGAATCCTTTGGCGAAGCCTACGAACTCCCCAACGACACTGCCTATGCGGAAACCTGCGCCACGATTGCGAATATGATGTGGAACTGGCGACTCTTGACGATTACCGGCGAGGCGCGTCATGCCGATATGATCGAACGCTCCCTTTACAATGGGTTTTTGAGCGGCATCTCGCTGGACGGGCAGCGCTATTTTTACGTCAATCCACTCTCGAGCCAGGGCGGGATCGAACGCCCGGAATGGTATGGCTGCGCCTGCTGTCCCCCCAATGTGATGCGCCAGATCGCCCTGCTGGGCCATTACGTCGCCACGACCAGCCAGGCCGGCCTGCAGATTCACCAGTACATCGCCTCTGAGATCGCCGCCGACCTCGGTGACAATCCGGTCAAGGTGCGCCTGCAGACCGCCTATCCCTGGGAAGGCCAGATCAGGCTGGTCGTCCAGGAAACCGGCGATGCGCCGTGGGAACTCGCGCTGCGCATTCCCGCCTGGTGTGAAGAAGCCAGCGTGCAGATCGGCGACCGCCTGAGCGACGTATCGGCAAACGCCGGAGGATACGTCAGGTTCAAGCGCATCTGGCAACCAGGCGAGGCCGTGCAGTTGAACCTGCGGTTGACCCCGCGCTTGATTCAACCCCATCCGCGTGTCGATGCGACTCGTGGGAGTCTGGCCGTCACGTATGGCCCGTTGGTATATTGTTTCGAGGGTGTGGACCTGCCGGCCGGCGTCGAAATGTCGGACGTGCGGATTCACGTAACCACACCGCTTGAAACAATCTGGCGAGATGACCTGTTGGGGAACATCGTAGCCATCAAAGTTCAGGGCGCAGTGGAGGACCTGAACGGCTGGGAAGACACCCTCTATCGGGCATTATCGTCGGTCAGTCCGGCGTACCGGGATCTGGAACTGACAGCCGTCCCGTATTATGCCTGGGCGAATCGTGAGCCGGGCGCCATGCGGGTCTGGCTTTCCTGTGGCGGCTAAACGGTGAGAAGGAGGTGCAATACGCCAATAAAAACTCGGAGAAATTGCAGTGCAGTCTAAGCATAAACTTTTTTAGTCTTTTTAGAAAGGAGAAAGGATCATGTCGAAAACGATGAGCAGGCGCGATTTCATCAAGCTCGCGAGTTTGGCGAGCGGCGCGGCAGTTCTCGCAGCGTGCAAGAAGACCACCCCACCGCCAACAGCGGTAGCGCCGAAGGCCGATGCGCCGGTCCAGGCCCCACCTGCCGCAGCGCCCGTCACCATTACCTTCACCGGTTGGGGCGGGACGGAGGAAAATGACGGGGTGGTGTCTGCCGCTAAAACTTTCGAGGGAGAAAACCCAGATGTAAAGATCAACTGGATACAAATCCCGGAAAACTATGGCGAAAAGATCATGGCGATGGTCGCCGCTGGGACACCACCAGATACGGCCTTTATCTACAACACCATCTTCCAGGAGTATGCCAAGAAAGGGCTGCTGCTGGACATCACCTCGGCCCTGCAAGGCGACCCGGTGCTAGGCGCTAAGGACTATTTCATCGAGCCACAAGAGTCCGAACGCTGCACCCGCGATGGCAAGTGGTACGGTATCGGCTCCTGCTGGGTCGCCCCACACATCTATTACAACGCCGACGTCTTCGAACAAGAAGGCATTGAGCCGCCCAGCAATTCACCTGACGAAGCCTGGAGTTGGGATCACTTCCTGGAAGTATCGCGACAGTTGACGATTGATACTAAGGGCCGGCATCCTGGCGAGAATGGTTTTGATCGGGACAATATGGAACGCTGGGCCATCCAATGGCCAACCTGGTCCCTGCCCCTGCACGCCGCGATTGCCTCCAACGGTGGTCACTGGCTGAATCACGAAACCGGTCTGATCGAACTCGATAAGCCTGAAGCCACCGAGGCCCTCCAAAAGGTGGCTGACTTGATGCTGGTCGAAAACGTCGCCCCGCGCGGTACAGCGATGGAGGCGTTGGGCTTGACCAACACCCAGATGTTGGAGAGCGGTAAACTGGCGATGGCGGTCGATGGCTCCTGGGCGCTGGCCTGGATTACCAAGATCAACGCGAAACTGGGTACAGCCGTATGTCCGAAACTCAAGACACCGGCTACGGATATGCAGGCTCACATCCACTCCGGATTTGCCGGATCCAAATACCCCGAACAGGCCTGGCGATGGTTGAGGTTCTTGGGGACGGAATACTACCAACTCAAATTCCTCAAAATGGGGCTTTGGTTGCCTAGCCAGACGGCCTTGATGACCCAGGAAGGCATGTCCAAGTGGTACACTGAGCGGCAGGCGCCGGGCGAGGGAGTCCATCCGGCCGGCTACGACAAGATCGTGACCGAATATGTGCCGAAGTATGGGCACGTTCTCTACATGCCACCCGGATATGACGAAGCCATGTCGATCGTCAACCCGGCTTTGGACGCGATTTGGGTTGGCGACCAAACAGCAGCGCAGGCGCTGGCAGCGGTGGTGCCAGAAGCCAACGCGATCCTGGAAGAGGCGGCTAAGTAGGAAAGGATCTCCGTGAATTTCCGATGAGGGTGTTTTTACGAGCTTTGCTCGTAAAAACACCCTGTGCGCCATTTGTGTAGCCGATGGGCTATGATAGAATGATTGTCATCCTGCCCAACTGCCCAGGATCACAAGGCGTTCAAAGCTACATCTCAGTGTGGATTGAGTCTTCTTGGTGCGAGGTTAAAATGAGTACAACGTATCAATTCTCAGGGCAGCAATCCGCCCAGGCCATCTCCAGATTTGGCAGGTTTCTGCATTGGTTCAAAACCCCTCGGGGGCGGCGTACCATCACGGGATACCTCTTTATCTGCCCCTTCATCTTGGGGGTGCTGTTTTGGGTGTTATATCCGGCTGCCATGTCAGCCTGGTTAACGTTCCAGCAATGGGACTTAATCACGCCTGCGCAATATGCAGGTCTGAAAAATTTTCAAACGATGTTTTCTGACAAACTTTTCTGGCAAGCGCTCAAAGTGACCTCGATTTATACCTTCGTTTCTGTGCCGCTTGGCATGGTTGTCAGTTTTTCTATGGCTTTGCTCATCAACACGAAAGTGCGGGGAATTGCGCTGTTTCGCACGGTTTATTATCTGCCCAGCATCGTGCCTGCTGTCGCCAATGCCGTGTTGTGGGCCTGGATTTTGAACACGGATTTTGGCTTGCTCAACGCATTTCTCAATTATTTTGGGATATCAAAAGTCGCCTGGCTGCAAAAACCGGAATATGCCTTGCCAGCGCTCATCCTGATGAGTTTGTGGGGAGTCGGCCAGTCTATGATCATCTATTTGGCCGGTTTGCAGGGGATTGATGAGGTCTATTATGAAGCCGCTAAAATCGACGGGGCCGGAAGGTGGGCCCAAATGGTGCATGTCACGATTCCCATGATGTCATCGGTGATCTTTTTCAACCTCATTCTGGGGATCATCGGTTCTTTTCAAGTCTTTACGGCGGGTTACCTCATCACGAGCGGCGGTCCGCAAAACGCCACGCTGTTCTACGTGTTACATCTTTACCGGGTCGGTTTTAGATACTTTAAAATGGGGTATGCAGCCGCCTTGTCCTGGGTGCTCTTCTTTATCATTTTATTTTTTACTGTACTCGTTTTCAGGACAGTAGGGCGCAAGGTATATTACCAATGAGCACTACGAAACACAACCTCAGCGTGGAGAGGAAATTATGAGCACAGAAACGATGGTAAATTCAATTCGACGATCGCTGCCTGGCGCTTCCGGGAAGAGCCTCTCCGGCAGCGAATCCATTGGACGTTTGATCGTGCTGGCGATCTTGTTCGTTGGCGCCGTCATCATGATTGCTCCCTTCGCATTTCTGGTCAGTAGCTCACTAAAAGTCGAAACCCAGGTATTTCAGTTCCCCATCCAATGGGTCCCCAATCCGGCGCGGTGGATGAACTATGTCGAAGCCCTGACCCAAAAACCGTTTTTGCTCTACTTTAAAAACACCATGGTCATCGTGATTTTCAATCAGATCGCCATTTTGCTGACGGCTTCCTTGGTCGGCTATGGCTTTGCCCGGATCGAGTTTCCGGGCCGGGATTTCTGGTTTGGCGTTGCCCTGGCCACGATGATGTTGCCCTATTATGTGACGATGGTGCCCCAATTCATTCTGTTTAGCCGTCTGGGGTGGATGGACAGCAACTTACCGATGATCGTACCTTACTTCTTTGGGGGAGGGGCCTTCAATGTCTTTCTGTTCCGCCAATTCTTTCGCACCATACCGGAGGACCTTGCGGACGCGGCCCGCATCGATGGCTGTAGTGAGCTTGGCATCTACTGGCGTGTCTTTGTCCCCCTGTCCACGTCGGTATTTATCACCGTGTCCATCTTCACCTTTATGGCCAGTTGGAATGATTTCATCGGCCCGTTGCTCTACATCAACACGCCTGACAAATTCACGGTGGCGCTTGGCCTGGCTACGTACCGCAGCATGTTGGGCGTCGGCCGGACGCGTTGGGACCTTTTGATGGCTGCCTCTGTGACCATGACAGCGCCCGTTGTGTTGCTATTCTTCATCTTGCAGCGTTATTTCATCAAGGGTGTCGTCATGAGCGGGATCAAAGGTTGATGTGAGTGCTAATCTGTATCTTCAAGAGGTATGTGCTATGAAAACTATCTTTCGTCCGGTTCCGGCGCGAACCGTAAAATTGCTGCCCAGCCTGTTTCAACAACGCGCCGAGTTGAATTATGCTTACGTGATGAGCCTGCACAATCAAAACCTGCTGCAGAACTATTACCTCGAAGCTGGTCTGTGGAGCGCGAGCAATCGCCCGGAGGACTTTTATTGGGGATGGGAAGCCCCGACCTGCCAGTTGCGCGGGCACTTCCTCGGCCACTGGCTATCGGCGGCGGCCCACCTCTACGCCAACACCGGCGACGCCCAGGTGAAGGCCAAGGCCGATTTCATCGTTGCCGAACTGGCCCGCTGTCAACAAGAGAACGGCGGCGGCTGGGCCGGCTCGATCCCGGAGAAATATCTGGACTGGATTGCCCGTGGCAAATCGGTGTGGGCGCCACACTATACCTTGCACAAAACCCTCATGGGCCTCTACGAGATGGCGACCTACGCCGGGAACGCACAGGCGCTCGACGTGTTGAGCCAATGGGCCGACTGGTTCTATCGCTGGACGGCGCAGTTCTCCCGCGACGAACTGGATGACATCCTGGACGTGGAGACCGGCGGGATGCTGGAAGTGTGGGCCGACCTCTACGGGCTGACGGGCCGGGAGGAGCACCTGGAATTGATGCGCCGCTACGACCGCCCGCGCCTTTTCGAGCGGCTGCTGGCCGGCGAAGACCCGCTGACCAACCGCCACGCCAACACCACCATCCCCGAAGCGCACGGCGCCGCCCGCGCTTACGAAGTCACCGGCGAACAGCGCTGGCGCGATATCGCCGAAGTCTACTGGCGCTCCGCCGTCATCGACCGGGGCGTCTTCTGCACGGGTAGCCAAACCACCGGCGAGATCTGGACACCGCCTTTCGAGTTCGCCGCCCGCCTCGGCGACAAGAACCAGGAGCACTGCGTCGTCTACAACATGATGCGCCTGGCCGATTATCTGCTGCGCTGGACGGGCGACGTGGCCTATGCGGATTACTGGGAGCGCAACCTCTACAACGGTATCCTGGCCCAGCAGAACCGCGAAACGGGCATGGTGGCGTATTTCCTACCCCTTCAGGCCGGCTCGGTTAAAGTGTGGGGCACGCCCACGCACGATTTCTGGTGCTGTCACGGCTCGCTGGTGCAAGCGCACTCGATTTACGGCAACCACACGTACTACGAGAACGACGCCGGATTGGTGGTCAGTCAGTACATCCCCACAGTGCTGACCTGGCAATGGGATGGCGTCCCGGTGACGATTAAGCAGACCTTCGATACCGAAGCCTCTATGCCTGGCCCGCGCACCCCAGACGGTGCTGTCCACAGGCCGAGTCGCTGGATGGTGGAGCTATCCATTCACAGCGAGCGCCCGGCGACGTTTGCCTTGCAGATGCGCGTCCCGTGGTGGGTGGCTGGCGAGGCGTGCGTTTGGATCAACGGGGAAGCACAGGATGTTGCCGCATCCCCGGCTAGTTTCCTGACGCTGCGGCGGACGTGGCAGGGTAGCGACACCGTACGCGTCGAATTTCCCAAGAACCTGTGGAGCAGCCCGCTGCCCGACCAGCCGGACACCGTCGCCTTTATGGATGGCCCCGCCGTGTTGGCGGGTCTGTGCGACGAAGAACGAATGTTGGTGGGCGACAAAGACCATCCCAAAACGCTCCTCACACCCCACAACGAGCGCGAATGGCGGTTCTGGCGTCCAGGATACCGGTCGCGTGGCCAGGAAGGCGGCCTGCGCTTCATCCCCCTGTACGAAGTCCAGGACGAGCGCTACACCGTCTACTTCCCCATCCGGCATCTGTGACGCCGCGTCGGTGGTGAAGGCGGCCGTATCCAGCGCCATCTACGCTTCCATAGGATTCGTTCCGGGCACGCCAGTCCTGGTGGGGTTCGCTGCTGGGACCGTGCGACGTATTTGAAGTCGGATAGTTCTGGGTGCGCTTTGCACGCAAAACTTGACGCGCATCACCTTTGTGCTATAATTCGCCCGTTTGCAATCTGAACGACAAGCGTTTCTTGGTTGATCTCCCCGCCTCGTGATATGCACGAGGCGTTTTTGTGCCAGGGAGTATAGCACAAGTTGATGAAATGAACGCAGCGGTCAGCGTTAGCACAAGCTGGCCGCTGTTGCTTGCATAGCAAGAGACAGGATGCAAGAGGCAGGAAGCAGGAAGGGAAGAGGGGAAAACAATGGCAAGGAAAAAGGAAGCGCCACTAGAGAACGTCCGCATCATCGGCATTTTTGCCCACGTGGATGCGGGAAAAACAACGACGTCTGAGTCGATTTTGTACTACACCGGGCGGATTCACCGCGCCGGTCTGATCGACGATGGCGATACACAAATGGATTTCATGCAGCAGGAGCGTGAGCGCGGCATCACGATCATGTCCGCGGCGACCGCCTGTCACTGGCGCGATCATCGCATCAACCTGATCGACACGCCGGGCCACATCGACTTCACCGCCGAGGTGGTGCGCTCGATTCGCGTCATCGACGGCGCGGTGATGATCCTGTGCGGCGTCGGCGGGGTGGAGCCGCAGACCGAAGCGGTGTGGCTGCACGCCAACCGTGAGAAGCTGGCGCGGCTGATCTTCGTCAACAAACTGGATCGCATCGGCTCGGATTTCTATCGCGTGCTCGGCGAGGTTCACGAGCGGCTGACGCCCAACGCGCAGCCTCTGCAACTGCCCATGGGCAGCGAAGGCGGTTTTGAGGGCATCGTCGATTTACTCACCGAGCAGGCGTGGGCCTGGCACAATGGCGACGATGAACCGATCAGCGTTCCGATCCCCGCGGAAATGGC
Organism: Anaerolineae bacterium; assembly: GCA_034432995.1. Taxonomy (GTDB): domain Bacteria; phylum Chloroflexota; class Anaerolineae; order B4-G1; family SLSP01; genus DSWT01. The sequence continues at coordinate 9,276 of DAOUAY010000531.1, forward strand.
GGCGCAGGTGGCGCAGGCGCGCGAGCGTCTGCTGGACGCGATTTGCGAGACCAACGACGAACTGCTCGAACAGCGCCTCGAAGGCGCCGACATCGACCTGCCGACGCTGCGCGCGGCGCTGCGCAAGGCTGTCATCGCCGGGGACATTGTGCCGGTGTTGTGTGGGACTTCGCGCAATCGCATCGCCGTGCAACCGCTGCTCGACGCGATTGTGGATTACCTGCCCGCGCCGGTGGACATCCCGCCGGTGCTTGGTCACAATCCCGCCAACCCTGAGGAAATCCTCGAGCGCCCGGATGCCTTCGACGTGCCGTTCTGCGCCTCGGTGTTCAAGATCGTCACCGACCCGCACGTAGGACATCTGACCTGGGTGCGCGTCTTCTCCGGGCAGATGCACGCCGGCGACATGGCCTACAACCCGCGCACGGGTGAATCCGAGCGGGTGGGGCGCATTTACCGAATGCACGCCAACCGCCGCGAGCAGGTGGACGGCATGGCCGCCAGCGACGTAGTGGCATTAGTGGGTGTCAAGTCGGCGATGACCGGCGACACGCTCTGCGATCCCGCAAATCCAATTGTGCTGGAAGGCATCCACTTCCCCAAACCGGTGATCGCGGTCGCGCTGACGCCGTCATCTACCAAAGAGCGCGAGAAGCTGCACGAGGCCGTGAACCGCCTGTGCGACGAGGACCCCACGCTGATTCAGAACTTCGACGCGGAGACGGGCGAATTGACGCTCTCCGGCATGGGCGAGCTGCATCTGGACGTCTCCGTGGACCGGCTGCGCACCGAGTTCGGCATTGTGCCGCAGGTGAGCGCGCCGCAGGTCTCCTACCGTGAGACAGTGCAGCAGCGCGTGGAAGTGACGACGACGTACAAGAAACAATCCGGCGGCCACGGGCACTACGCCGAGATCGTGCTCGGTATCCAGCCGTTAGAAGAGGGTGATGAAGCCGACGAGAATGGCGTGGCCTTCATGCACGCTGCGCCGCCTGCCGAATTGCCGCGCGAGTTCTGGCGTCCGGTGGAATTGGGCGTGCGCCGCGCGTTGGCGCAGGGTGTGATTGCCGGGTATCCCGTCACTGGCGTCAAGGTGACGCTCTTGGGCGGGCGCTACCACGAGGTCGATTCGGCGGCGATGGACTTCGAGGTCGCCGGTGGGATGGGCGCGCGACAGGTCGTGCGCGCGGCGGCCCCGGCGCTGTTGGAGCCGATCATGCGCATCGACATCAACACGGCGGAGGAATACATGGGGTCGGTCGTCGCCGACGTTGGGCGGCGGCGTGGCCTGGTCAACGCGATGCGTGTGCGTGGCCTGGTGCGCAACGTGGATGGCGAAGTCCCGCTGGCCGAAGCGCGCGGCTACGCCACTGACCTGCGCAGCATGACGCAGGGACGCGGCACGTTCACGCTGGAATTCAAGCGGTATGCGGTTGTGCCGGAGAGTATCGCGGCAGGTGTCATCAAGGAGCGGCAGGCGGCGGGGAAGGTGCCGGTGCGGTAGGG
>DAOUAY010000532.1:0-13518 GCA_034432995.1 Anaerolineae bacterium
GCCGGGATGCTCCTGGCGCAGAAGATCCTGCAAAAAACGACTGCAGAATGTACCGCTGAAGATGCAATGGACCTCAGTGGCTGCGTCACCATCCCCGATTCGTACTTCATCGGCGCGGACGTCTACTACGATTTCCAACTCATCAACGGCTTCACACGCTACATGAACCAAAAATACCGCTCGCGCGAGGAAATCGAGTCCGAATATCCCCAGATTCGCCGCGTCTACATGGACGGGCACTTCCCCGGCGAAATCATCTACAGCCTGGGGCGTGTGCTGGAGCGCGTCGGCAACGCGCCGTTGATCGTGCGTTCGTCGAGCCTGCTCGAAGTCCACTTCGGCGCGGCGCTCGCCGGCAAATACGAGAGCGTCTTCTGCCCCAACCAGGGCACGGCGGAAGAGAACCTCTCGGCGCTGATCAAAGCCGTGACACAAGTCTACGCCAGCACGGTCAGTCCGGATGCGCTCCTGTATCGCCAGCGCATGGGGTTGGTGGACTACGACGAACGCATGGCCGTGCTCATCCAAAAAGTCGCAGGGGATCATTACCGCAATTATTTCTTCCCCGCCGTCGCCGGCGTGGGCTACAGCCGCAACCCGTTCCGCTGGAATCCCAAAATCCGCAAGGAAGAGGGCTTTTTGCGCCTGGTGAGCGGCTTCGGCACGCGCGCCGTAGAGCGCGTGGCGAACGACTATCCGCGCATCGTCGCGCTGAGCCACCCGCAGTTGCGTCCCTACGTCGGCGTGCGCGAGACGCGCAAATACTCGCAACACTTCATCGACGTGGTGGATGTGGAGGCCAACGCGCGCGCCACCCTGCCGGTGCGCGACGTCCTCGCCGACGACTACCCCGCATTGCGCTACCTGGCCTCGCTCGACAAGGGCGACTACCTCTCGCCCATCATCTCCCGCCTGGATGCAGACGACACGCGCGCCCTCATCCTCACCTTCGAGCAGTTGACCAAGGATCGCAACTTCATCGCGCTGATGCGGACGATTCTCAAGAAGCTGGAACGCGCCCTGGAATGGCCTGTCGATATCGAATTCACCGTGGATATCCATCCCAAATACCCGCACGCCAACTACACCGTGCATCTGCTCCAATGCCGCCCGCTGGTCAGCCAGAAGCAGGTCAAGAGCGTCGAAATCCCCGACTCCATTCCTGAGGCGGACGTCATCCTGCGCGCGACCAAGCTCGTGCCGAACGGCGTCGTCACGGGCATCCGCTACGTGATCTACGTGGATCCCGTCCTCTACAACCAGGCGCCCAACTACGAAACCAAGTTCGACATCGCCCGCGTCATCGGACGGCTGAACAAGCGGCTGGAAAGCGAGGCGTTCATCCTCATCGGGCCGGGGCGCTGGGGCAGCTCGGACGTCGATCTGGGCGTCAAAGTGACCTACGCCGACATCTTCAACACCAAAGTGCTCGTGGAAGTCCCGCTCTACCGCGAGGGAAGCACCGCGGAACCTTCGTATGGCACCCACTTCTTCCAGGATTTGATCGAAACCGGCATCTTCCCTCTGCCTATCGCGCCGGGGCATGGCGCCATGCTCAATACCGCTTTCCTCACCAACACCCCCAACGCGCTGCCCACCTTGTTGCCCAACGACACAGCCTACGCGCCGTACATCCACATCACCGACGTCCCCGCCGTCGCCAAAGGCCGCTTCCTCGACATCGTGATGAACGAGGAGCAGGAAAAGGCGATTGGCTACCTCAAGGCGCTATAGTCTGGTAATCGGTAATCGGTAATCGGTAAATAGTACTAAAGGACTACTTGCTTTTTATAAGATTTAATATATAATAATCATATAAATATATATTAACCATTGGCGCAGATTCGGGTGGGATCAGAAAATCGGGTATCAGGAGGTCACGATGTATAACGACTACGAAGCGATGCAGATTCATAAGGCGCGCGAGCGTGATTTACTTCAGGAAGCCCATGACTATCACCTGGCAAAATTGGCTCGAGGGCCGAGAAAATCACTGGATGAGCGGCTACGCGCCGTCTGGATGTCCATCAATACGAAGCTTTATCTGAGTCCTGCCAACAGGGGCTTGGATTGCGTTCTTCTTCCATCCGCGTGCTGAGAGCGTGGTGCAGCGCCTCGCATAGGCGGTTCCTCCTGTAGCGCCGTGACACCGGGACGTCACGGCGCTTTTTTGCGTCACGATTGCTGGCCTCGGCGTTTCATTGCACTCGCCGCAGCGCCAGCGCTACGGCAGCCGCCCACGGCAATGACTTGAACTCCCCCGCATCCAACGCGGTCTCCATCTCGGCGCGCGAGAGCAACAATAGCTCTTGCTCCTCCAAATCGTCGGCGTCAATCATTGTCACACGGCGCGCGCCCGTCGCCAGAAAGGGATAGGCGACGCCAGCGCCGCGATTGCCGTCTACAGGAAAACGGCCTAGCGCGAGCCACTCAGCGGCTTCGTAGCCGGTCTCTTCGCGCAGTTCACGCTTGGCCGCCGCCAGGGGGTCCTCGCCGGGTTCCAGATAGCCGCCCACCACTGCGAGCGATATCCCATCGACGGAGTACTTCGTTTGGCGGAAGCACAGGAACAGCCCCTCCTCCGTCACCGCCGTCACATTGATGTAGTCCGGCGTGATGACCCAGGGCCAGTCGTCGATGACGCGCCCATCGGGCAACTCGACGGTGTGTTCTTCGACCGCGAGAAATTTGCTGTGATTCAAGATCGTGCGCCGCGCCAACGTTTTCCAGGGTTGCATCACATAGCTCCAAAGATCATAGTTTTCGAACGTCCTGACTATACTCCGCCCATGCAACAAGTCAATCGATGAATCGGCGTCGGCAGGAATGTGTGATTCTCACCATACATCCTTATTTCAGCTCGAAGCGGATTGCCAAATCCGCGTCTGCAACGGCAGGCGGGGAACTGGCGTTCCCCTCGAAGCGAGAAGGATGAGAGTCTGCGGCGCCGGAGCGTGTAAACACACTAACGTACTCCGTCTTAAACTCTTCTTAAAGTAACTCATGGCTTCCCTTAAAGATTTCTACGCGCAAATCGGGTATGCTAAGAACGTAACCTGATCCACAAGCTGAGGGTTAAACATCTGGCGATACAGAATCGCCGCGCTCTTCAGGATGTGCGGTTCTTAGCCTGGATCAGTGAGATGCCAGCGTCGGGCTTCAGCGTTTGTACTTATCCAAATAGGGTAAGGCGCTGTTGCCCGCTCGCTGGCGCTGTTGTGGCAACGATTGACACCTGACAGGTCTCGGAAGACCTGTCAGGTATGCATATAGGAGGAAATATATGAGAATAAAAAAGTCATTCTATAGCGTTGGAATTTTAGTCACCTTGTCGCTGCTGGCGTTGACCGGGTGCGGCGCCATTGGACAGCACATTGTCGAACGTGTGCCATCTATAACGGGCGCCGCCGCGGCGCAAGAGAACGCGCCGGTTGAAGTTGCGCCTGCGGTGGCGCTGGCGGCAGAAGCTGGCAGCGCGCCCGCCGCTGCGTTCACGCAGGGGACCGTCCTGGACGAGCTGCAATCCACCTTGAACGGCATTTACGAAACCGTCAATCCGTCGGTCGTCAGCATCCAGGTCACGCAGAAAGTCTCCTCGATGATGCAACAGATGCCATTCTATGGCATGACCCCACAGAACCCAGAAGATCAGTATCAACAGGGCGCGGGATCGGGTTTCGTCTGGGACAAACAGGGCCACATCGTCACCAACTACCACGTGATCGAAGACGCAGACAAAGTGCGCGTATTGTTCCCCGACGGGACCAACGTGCTGGCGGAAGTCGTCGGGACGGACCCCGATAGCGATCTGGCTGTGCTCAAAGTCGACGTCCCTGCCGCGCAACTGCGGCCCGGGACCCTCGCCGATTCGCAGCAAGTGCGTGTGGGGCAACTCGCCGTCGCCATCGGCAACCCCTTCGGTCTGGGGAATACGATGACCGTGGGCTTCGTCAGCGCGGTGGGACGCTCGCTCCCGGCGCAGGCCACGAGCACGAGCAGCGCCCGCTACACCATCCCCGACGTCATCCAGACCGACGCACCCATCAACCCCGGCAACTCCGGCGGCGTGCTGGTCAATGAGAAGGGCGAAGTCGTCGGTGTGCCTTCGGCCATCATCTCGCCCGTGCCGGCCTCGGTGGGCATCGGCTTTGCGATCCCCGCCGCCATCGTCCAGAGAGTCGTCCCGGCGCTCATCGCCGAGGGCAACTACACCCACGCCTGGCTGGGCATCAGCGGGGCAACGCTCGCGCCTGACATCGCGCAAGCTATGGAGCTGGATAAAGGCCAACGCGGCGCGCTCGTCATCACGGTACAGGAAAACGGGCCGGCCGGCAAAGCCGGTCTGCGGGGCAGCGACGGCGAAATCACCGTGGACGGCCAAACCCTGCCCACGGGCGGCGACATCATCATCGCCCTCGCCGGCAACACTGTGAACACCTTCGAAGACCTGGTGGCGAACCTGGCGCGCTTCTCCGCCGGCGAGACAGTAACACTGACCGTCATTCGCAACGGCGCTGTGCGCGAGCTGGAGGTCACGCTTGGCGAGCGCCCCGAGAGCACCGCGATCGTGCCTGTCACGCCGCAGCAGCAAGAGGAGCCGCGCACATCGCAAGGCACGGCCTGGTTGGGCATCATGGCGATGTCGATGAATCAACAGCTTGCCGAGGCAATGGATCTGCCCGCCGATCAACAAGGCGTGTTGGTAGGCCAGGTGCAGTCTGGCAGTCCGGCGGATAAAGCCGGTTTGCGGGGCAGCGATGAGGCGGTCACGTTGAACGGGCAAGAATTCGCCATCGGCGGTGACGTCATCACCGCCTGGAACGGGGAAGCCGTCGCCAGTATGCCGGAGCTGCAAGCGCGCGTGCGCTTCTCGCAGCCCGGCGACGAGGTCACGCTTACCATCCTCCGCAACGGGAGACAACAAGACCTGGCGGTGACGCTCGAAGCCAGACCGTAGAAGCCATTCTGACGCCGTGGCGGCGTCGGTGTAGAGACAGGGGAGCGTTTCCGCTCCCCTGTTTTGGTGAAAATATGAAAGACGCTAAGCCGATTTTTGACGGGAGCGCAGAAGCTATGTATAATGAATGAAAGATCGTCGCACGTAAAGGGGCAGGCAATGGAACTCCAAAAACTAATCCGCGAAATACATTGGCTCGAGTGGCAATTGCGCGCCTTCGAAGATAAATATGGCGTGCTCTCCACCGACTTTTATCAGGCCTTTCAGTCTGGAGAACTTTCCGAATTCGACGATACCGACTTGCCGCAGTTTTACGATTTTCTCGAATGGAGTTCTCTGTACAAAGTCTCGTTACACCGCGAGCAACGCTATCGTGAATTGTTACAGCGTCAATCTATGGTAGAACAACTACGCCATATCGCTGTACCTGCATAGTGAAAGTCCCATGTTAAATCGCAGCCGGTATGAGTATCTGATCTACACGCTGCCAACCCGTTATCACGCTATCCGTATGAGCACTCTGGTGTTAGCGCCGCCAGGCTTGGACACAGCACGATTAACCGGGTTTTTGACGTTTGGTACCAACGTCGTGTTATGCATATATGAAGTTCTCGACTTCCAACAAGGCATCATCGTTGCCTATCGGTATGAACTATCCCATTGCCACCCTCCGTTCATCGAGAAACCACTACCAGACGCAGAAACATACTGTCGGGCGCACTATGCCGACAAAGACAAAGTGTACTGGTATGATTCCTGGCCCCACCCAAATGACACAACACTTGCGGCTACCGCGCCACACCACAAACACATCCATCCAGACATCAAACACCACCGCATCCCCGCGCCCGGCCTTTCTTTCACCGAACCCAACCTGCCGTTTTTGATCCGCGAAGTGGAACAGATGTTACAGAACGAATAAACTCCTTGCTCTCCTGGCCCTTTCGTGTATCATGACCCGCAGCAGATACACAAATCTAATACAATTTACACACAAAAGGTGAGGAGGTTTACTATGTCTATCATTGAAGGGATCATTGCGCGCGAGATTCTGGATTCGCGGGGCAATCCGACCATCGAGGTCGATGTTTACGTCGAGGACGGCGGTTTCGGGCGCGCCGCCGTGCCCTCTGGGGCGTCCACGGGCGTTCACGAAGCGCTGGAACTGCGCGACGACGACAAGGACCGCTATCTCGGCAAGGGCGTGCTGAACGCCGTCGAGAACGTCAACGAAGAGATCGCCGATGAACTGCTCGGTTGGGACGTCACCGACCAGAAGGGCATTGACGAGATGATGCTGGAATTGGACGGCACGCCGAACAAGTCCAAGCTGGGCGCGAACGCCATCCTGGGCGTCTCGCTGGCCGTGGCGAAAGCCGCCGCCGACTACCTGGCGATGCCGCTCTTCCGCTACATCGGCGGGACCTACGCGCACGTGCTGCCCGTCCCGATGATGAACATCCTCAACGGCGGCAAGCACGCCGTCGATGGCCCGGATCTACAGGAATTCATGGCGATGCCCGTGGGCGCGCCGTCCTTCAGCGAGGCGCTGCGCTGGGGCACGGAGACCTACCATGCGCTCAAGTCGGTGCTCAAGAAGCGTGGCTACGGCGTCGGCATCGGCGATGAGGGCGGGTTCGCGCCGAGTCTCAAGACCAACGAGGAAGCCATCGAACTCATCCTGGAGGCCATTCAGAAGGCCGGGTACGAGCCGGGCCAGGACATCTGGATTGCGATGGACCCCGCCGCATCCGAAATCTACGAAAATGGCAAATACAACCTCGCCAAAGAAGGTCGCATCCTCAGCAGCGAGGAAATGGTGGACTTCTACGCTAACTGGGTGGAGAAATACCCCATCATCAGCATCGAAGACGGCCTGGCCGAGGACGACTGGGAAGGCTTCAAGCTGATGGTTGCGCGCCTGGGGCACAAGATTCAGATCGTCGGCGACGACCTGCTGGTGACCAACACCGAGCGCATCGCCCGCGCCATCAAGGAGAAGGCCGCCAACTCCGTGCTCATCAAGCTCAACCAGATCGGCACACTCACCGAGACCATCGCCGCCATCGAAATGGCCCACAAGCACGGCTGGACCGCCGTCACCTCCCACCGCTCCGGCGAGACCGAGGATTCCACCATCGCCGACCTGGCCGTGGCGCTCAACACCGGGCAGATCAAGACCGGCGCGCCCTGCCGCTCCGACCGCATCGCCAAGTACAACCAACTCCTGCGCATCGAGGAGATGTTGGGCGAGCAGGCGGCCTACGCCGGTATGGACGCGTTCACGAACTTGTAAAGCGCAACTCACGTATCCCCAAAAGCCTCAAGCGTCAACGCTTGGGGCTTTTTGCGTTCTTCGCCACACGCGCTTGCGCTGGATCATAATCCGGCGCGTTCCTGCTCAGAAGGCTTGATCATTCTTGTCACGGTTCCCACTTTTTGCTTCAGGCGGATCGACAGATCCGCGTCTTTTGACACAGTTCAACTTAAGACGGGGAACTGACGTTCCCCTCGAAGCAAGCGTGATAAGGGGTTTGCTTAAGACGGGGAACTGACGTTCCCCTCGAAGCAAGCGTGATAAGGGGCTTGCCTGCTCCTACAGACGCGGTATAGTTGACAGCGAGGTGTATGATGAGGACGCTAACAAACACATGCAGTGTGATTTGTCGATGTGGCGCGTTGTGGGCCTTGCTGCTGGCATTGAGCGCCTGCGCCCGCACCATAACCGGGATAGAGCGCACGCCCACGCCGACATCGCCGCCCGGCACACCGGCGCTCGTCGTCGAATATATGACGCCTGTGACTGCTGCCGAGGCAGCCGCAGCAAACACCGATAGCGCCGCACCCGGCGACGGGCTTCCTGCCGCCACATCACTGCCCGCCGAACCGCCGGTGTTCATCAGACACCCGGTCGAACCGGGGGATACGCTGTGGGGATTGGCGGTGCAGTACGGCGTGCCGATGGCGGCCATCCAGTTGCAGAACGAGCTTGGCGCTTCGACGGTGATCAAGGCCGGAGATGTCCTCGAAATCCCGCCGCCCGATCCCTGGGAAGCAGCTTCGACGTACTGGGTGGTCTACGAGGTCGCCGCCGGCGACACGTTGAGTGGAATCGCCGCGCGCTACGGGCTGACCACAGCGGCGCTCGTCGCGGCGAACGATCTGGCCTCGGCGGACTTTCTCTCGATTGGACAATCGCTCATCCTACCGCTGCGCGCGCCCGCCCAGGTGCTCGTAGAAGCGCCCGCGCCCACGGACACGCCGATCGTTCTGCACCTGCCCACGCCTACATTAGCCGCGCCCGGCCCCACTGCCGCTGCCACGGTTGTCGTGGCGGTGACCGTTGCCCCACTGCCCGCCGACATCGCCGCGTGGCCGCGTGAGGTGTGGCGCATCATGAACGAGACGCGCGCCGCGCACAGCCTGCCGTCCTACGCCTACAACGACACGCTGGCCCTGGCCGCGCAGGCGCACGCGGAGGATTGCTCCCAGCGCGGATCGTGCAGTCACACCGGCTCCGACGGCTCGGACATCAAAACGCGCGTCCAGCGGGTAGGCTATACCGGCGGCTACGCCGAGTGCTGGGCCGTGCGTCCCTCTCCACAAGGCGTCATCGACATCTGGATGGACGAAGTCGCGCCGAACGATCCGCACCGCCGCACCGTGCTGCACACGTGGTTCACGGAAGTCGGCATCGGCGTCGCGCCGAGTCCGTGGAAGGGCTACTACTATGTGATCGCGGTTTTTGGGAGGCCCAGGTAAAAAGAGGCAAGAGGCAGGATGCAAGATGACAAAAAACTCCGGAGTTGACATATCGCGTTTGAGTAGTTTGAAGTTCTTGTCCGCCAATGCTTGGACTTCTTTGGGGAGTTGCCGGTAACACTGCCAGAAACGCGGCAGAGTGAGATGCTTCATAATGGTTGTGCCCGCCCCACTACCCGATATGCGTCTCGATCTCGAAGTGCGGCGGATTTTCCAGGTGACGTTTGACCGCGCACAGTTGCGCGGCTTTGATCAGCGCGGTTTTGTATTTCTCAGGAAACCCCAGCGGCAAATCGATGTCCAGCTTGACCTGCGTGACCATATGCGTGTTCGGATCCATATCCATGCTCTGACGGATGCGCAGGTCGTCGGTGGGCAGGCCGCGCTGCTCGCAGAAGCTCAACACGTAAATCCCGGCGCACGTGCCTAGCGAGGCGAGGAATAGCATAAACGGCGTGGGGGCCGAACCGTCGCCGCCGCCCGAAATCGGTTGGTCCGTCTTGATGACAAAGCCGCCATAGTCCGCATCCACGCGCGCGCCGCCCGGAAAAGAAATCGCCATCTCCATTGCCATTTTCGCTCCTTAATACAATACGGGTTAAGTTTTCCAACACTATGGCAACAGTTTACCCCCATTTCTCACAGCGGCAAATGCAGTGTAAATGGTACACGGATTTCACGGATTCTACGGACCAGACAGGCTTGCAGCGGATCGCCAGATCCGCGGTTCCTGTGCGCTACGCCGGGATCTGACGATCCCTGGCAAGCATAAACTTCAAAGGCATGTGGATAGCACGGTACTGGTGAAAACTAGTGATTGTTCAGCCTGTCCAGAAGGCAAGCTGGCGTGGGGATTGCCGCCCGTTCAACAAAATGTACGGCGCGGCGCGTTTCGTGGAAATGCCGAGCTTGCTCAAATCGCTGAGGAAGCGCAATGTGCCCTGGCGGCGCGCGCGGAGAACCCGGTCAGCAGTGGTGGGGCCAATGCCGGGGATGCGCAGCAGCATCTCGCGCGCGGCGGTATTCAACTCAATGGGGGCCTGGCTCAAATGCAGGTTCGCCCAGGCCATTTTGGGGTCTTCGTACAGGGGCAGGTTGCCGTCTTGCTGGAAAGGCAGCTCCTCCACGTCGAAACCGTAATCGCGCAGGAGGAACGACGCCTGGTACAGCCGGTGCTCGCGGTGCAACTGGATCGGTGGATTGTGCTCCAACGGCGTATCCGAGACGGGACTAAATCCGCTGAAGTACGTCCGCGCCAATCTCAGGTCGCGGTAGAGATAAGCCGACGTCATCAAAAGTTCCACGTCCGACTCGCCCACCGCGCCGACGACGAACTGCGTGACAATGCTCGGCTGGCGTCCCTGTTCCGCCTGTCGCAACTCGTGAATCCAGCGCAGGCGTTGCAGCAATTCTTCCGAGAATTGCTTGCGCGGTGCGAGGTCAGCCAGACGGCGGGCGTTCGGCGCTTCGAGGTTCACCGAGACGCGGTCGGCGTACTGCATCGTCGCGCTCACTTGATCGCGCTCGGCGCCTGGCATCACTTTGAGATGCAGGTAACCTGCAAAACGGTACTTGCGACGCAAAATCTCCGCCGTGGCGATGATGCGATCCTGCGTGCGCGGTCCGCCGCCCAGAATCGCCGAACTGAGAAAGACACCGTTGACGAGGCCCTGCCGGTAAATCTGCGCGCTGAAATCCGCCAGTTCGTCGGGGGTGAACGTGGCGCGGCGGAAATCCCGCCCGGCGCGGAAAGGGCAGTAATGACAATCTCGCTCGCAGGCAGAGGAGACGAGCGTTTTGAGCATCGGCACGCGCTTGCCGCCCGGCAACGTCGCGTGCGAAATGCAGCCCGCAAGTTCGCTGGGCGTATTCAGCATGGATGCGCGTTCGCCGAGCGGGCTGACTTCCTCCGCCGGTTCGAAGGCTGCCGCCGGTCCCAAAAGTTGCAGTTTTTGCAAAGCGTCCATCATCGACTCCTACTTCTATTATACGAACAAACGTTCTATAGTCAAGACTACAAAAGTCTCACTATGCTTGAAGCGGATCGTCAGATCCGCTTCTTCAGCCTAAAACGGGGAACTGGCGTTCCCCTCGAAGCGAGAGTGGGAATGAATCATATGCAGCAAGTGGATCGGCAGATCCGCGTGTTATGATGCAGTTCAGCCTAAAACGGGGAACTGGCGTTCCCCTCGAAGCGAGAATGGGAATGAATCAAGCGCATGTTGCCAAATTTGCAGAGTTGGGTATCCTATACATAGGACTCAAACACATTTTTTATCATGGAAAGGAGAACTCTATGACCGTCAAGATAGTCGGCAACCCCCTACCCAACATCCCCTGGGAAGACAAACCGGCGGGCGCGCGCGGTGTGGTGTGGCGCTCGAAGCGCAACCCCATCATCCCCCGCGACTTGCTCCCCATCTCGAACAGCATCTTCAACAGCGCCGTCGTGCCGTACAAGGGCGCGTTTGCGGGGGTCTTTCGCTGCGACGATACCGCGCGGAATATGCAACTGCACGTCGGGCACAGCCAGGACGGCGTGACGTGGACGCTGAATCCCGAGCGCATCCGCTTCGCCTGCAATGACGCCGACTGCGACTGCGCCGAGGTAAACCGCTGGGTCTACGGCTACGATCCGCGCGTGGTGTGGATCGAAGACCGCTACTACGTCTCGTGGTGTAACTGGTTCCACGGCCCGACCATCGGCCTGGCCTACACCCACGATTTCGAGACGTTCTACCAGTTGGAGAACGCCTACCTGCCCTTCAACCGCAACGGCGTGCTCTTCCCCCGCAAGATCAACGGCAAGTACGCCATGGTGAGCCGGCCCAGCGATAACGGGCACACGCCCTTCGGCGACATCTTCTACAGCGAAAGTCCCGACATGCGCTACTGGGGCAATCACCGTTACGTCTTCGGGACGTCCGGCGGCTGGCAAAGCACGAAGGTGGGCGCGGGGCCGATTCCCATCGAGACCTCGGAGGGGTGGCTGATGATCTACCACGGCGTGCTGACGTCGTGCAATGGCTTCGTCTACAGCGCGGGCGTGGCGCTGTTGGACCTCGACCAGCCGTGGAAAGTGATCGCGCGCAGCCGTCACTACATCATGTCCCCGCAAACGCTCTACGAGTGCGTGGGCGACACGCCCAACGTCGTCTTCCCCTGCGCGGCGCTGTGCGACGCGGACACCGGGCGGCTCGCCATCTACTACGGCGGCGCGGATACCGTCGTCGCGCTGGCGTTCGGCTACGTCGAGGACTTGATCGACTTCGCCAAAACCGATTCCCTGGTTTGACAGCGACACCCGAAGGGTTGACATAAATCCTTCGGGTGTTGGTTTGTTGAGGCAACATGACTCCGAAGAGTGGCGTTTTTCCCCGACCACTGAAAGCGGTGATCCTGGCGGCGGGACAACAATCCATTACAGGCGACGGCGCGCCATGGAATGGCGTCCCCATCGTGCTACAAACGTTGGGCGACCGCAAAATCGTCGATTACGTCATCCGCAATGCGCTGCGCCTGGTTGCGCCCAATGACCTCTACATCATCGTCAGTCAACCGCAAGACGAAGCGCCGAGGGGCTTGTGGGACGTGGATGCCTCATGCCCGTATCACTACGTCGTTCAGGAAGAACAGCGCGGCACAGGTCACGCCGTTTTGCAACTTGCCCCACTCTTCAAAGATTTCGACGGCGCGCTATGGAATGGCGATTTACTCATCCTCTATGCCGACACGCCGCTCTTCCGGCTGAATTCGATCCGCGGATTGCTGAACCGGCATCGCCTCAAACAAGCACATTTGACGCTGCTCTCCGCCGTGGTGGACCGTCCCCTACCCTATGGACGCATCATCCGCGACGCCGCCGGGCGCATCATGGACATCATCGAAGAGACCGACGCCTCGCCCGAAGTGCGCGAAATCCGCGAGTTGAACGTCGGCGCTTACGTCGCGCAGGCGCGAGCGCTTTTCCCCGCGCTGCAAACGCTGCCGCCTTCGCTGCTGGATGGCGAATATCGCCTCACGGATTGCGCGCATCGCCTGATCCACGCCGGGATGCGTGTGGAAAGCTACCAGATTTACGACCAGGACGAGGTGCAGGGCATCAACAACCGCGCCGACCTCGACCAGGCCACCTTCATCCTGCAAAAACGCCTCTACCGCCCACGCCGCACCGAAGAACAAAATCTGATCGCGTTTGGCACCGGCGGTTGGCGGGCTGTCATCGGCGAAGGCTTCACGCTGCACAACGTGCGCCGCCTTTCCCAGGCGCTGGCGAATGAAATCACCCGTCAAAGTCAGGAGAAGGCCGGTGCGCCGCATCCGGGTGGGGTTCTGATCGGCTACGACCGCCGCTTCCTCTCCGACCGCGCCGCCGAGGCCGCGGCGGAGGTCTTCGCCGGGAACAACATCACAGTCACCTTGTTGAGCGAGGACGCGCCGACGCCGCTCATCACCTACGCGACGGCAGCCGTCAACGCGGCCTACGGCCTTGCGTTTACGGCTAGTCACAATCCGCCGGAGTGGAACGGCCTCAAGGTCTTTCGCGGCGACGGCTCTCTCCCGCTGGACGACGAGACGCGCCAGATCGAAGCCGAGGCCAACACCTTGCAGTTTGACGATGTGGTGAAAATCGACCTCGACCTGGCGCTGGAAGCCGGGATCGTCAAACGGCGAGATTTCACCAACGAGTACGTGGACGCCGTCGAGGCGCTCATCGACCTGGACGCGATCCGCGAGGCCGGGCTGAAGGTCATCGTCGATCCGATGTACGGCGTGGGGCAGTTGACGATGGGCATCAT
>DAOUAY010000533.1:0-15327 GCA_034432995.1 Anaerolineae bacterium
GGCGGCAGTCAACGGAATCACGACCAGACCGCCGTGCTCCGGGTCCGGCGCAGTGACGTCGGACTCCACCGCGACAATCGGAATCACCCCCATCGGCACGCCAAAGGCGACGAAAAGGGCGAGCAAGATCAAAGCTCGCACCATCCAGCCCACGGCCCAGGGATCTGCACTCACGGTTGGTTTCTTCATTGGTCTAGTCCCACTCAAAAGAATTCCCGCACTTCACCATTCGCCATTCGCCATTCGCCATTCGCCATTCGCCATTCGCTCTCTTAGCGCATCCGGCGTTTCCATTCGTCCTTCACTTCAATCTCGTCCCAATTATCCTTGTAGACCAGGAAATCCCGCAGCAGCCGGTTGAATTTGTTGGTTTCCTCCAACATCGGGTAGTGCTGCGCGGTCTCGAAAATGAACGGGTACACGTTATAATCCAGGTCTTCCATCACATCTTCACCTGGCACCTGGATAATGGGGTCTTCTCGACCGCAGACCATCAAGACCGGTATGTCCAGCTTCTCCAACACCTCCAGCAGGTTGTGGTCCAGCACCGACTTCACGCTCTGCACCACGGCGTTGGCATCGGTTTTGCCGGCCTCGATGTCGACTTCCTCATACGTTTTCAGGCGGCGCCCCAGGATCACCTTGGCCGGATTCTCGCCGCCGGTGTAGCCACTCAAGGAACGCGCGATGTCGCTGCCGGCCAGCGGCGTACAGACCGTCAGCAATTGTTCAACGCGCTCAGGGTGCGTCTGGGCAAAATGCGCCCCCACCACCCCACCCAAACCGTGACCGATGATCGGCACGCTGGTGATCCCCATCTGATCCATAAACAACTCGACCTGTCCCACGTAGCCAGGGATACTGTACCGCGTCACCACCTTATCGGAATCGCCAAACCCCCAGAAATCCAGGGCATACGCGCGGAAAGAAGACGACATATCGACCATCGTGGGCACCCAGTAGCGCCACGAACCGAGCCAGTCGTGCAGAAATAGCAACGGCTTGCCACGTCCCAAAGCCTCGTAATGCACGAGACTGCTTTCGAGGATAATCGCACTCATAGACTGAGATCCACCTTATCCGTCATGCCTTACCGATTTCCCGCAAAATTCTATGCACTTGCGCAGTCAGTTCATCCGGCGCAAAAGGTTTGAGGATGTATTCCTTCGCCCCGGCTTCCAAACCCTCTTGAATTTCACTCTCCTGTCCCTTCGCCGAAAGGAAGACGACCGGAATATCCTGTGTCGCCGGGTTCTCTTTCAACGCTTCACATGCCTGGTACCCGGTCATCCGCGGCATCCGTACATCCATCAAAATCAGATCAGGAATGGATGCAGATACCTTCTCCACTGCCTCTGCGCCATTGCTCGCTAATGCCACCTCGAATCCGGCAAAACGCAGAGTAAATGCTATCAATTCTCGGATGTCACGTTCGTCTTCTGCGACCAAGATTTTGACCATGCTCACGACTCCTTCAACACACCGTTTCCATGAATAAGACTCGCAATACTGACCGCAAGTTCCTCAACGGAAAACGGTTTGACGATTAACTGTACCGGCCCAGCGCCATCACCACCATCCCACGGAGGACCTGCGCGCAGCGCGTCCTCGGTCAACAGCATCACCGGCACGCCAGCCATGCTTGCATCCTGCCGGAGCGACTCCACAACCTGATAGCCGTCCATATCAGGCAACTGTTGATCCACAACGACGACCGCCGGATGCGCGCCGCGCACCAGGTCGAGCGCCCGCTCGCCGCGCCGGGCTGTGCGGACGTTCAATCCACGGACGTGCAGCGCCGCACGCAGTGGATCGAGCAAACGGCGATCATGCCCGGCGACCACCACGGTTTCGCGGCGATCGAGCAACGGCAAGATGACCTCGCGCAGGCGTTGTTCATCCAACGGTTTGACCAGGAATTCGGTCGCGCCCATTCGCAGGCCGCGTTGCCGGTCCTGCGTCACAGAGACGATGACCACCGGAATGTCCGCCGTCTCGACATCGCGTTTGAGCAATTGCAACACCTCGAATCCGTCCAGGTCTGGCAGACGGATGTCCAGCGTAATCAAGTCGGGGTGCTTTTCGCGGGCGATGTGCAGCGCCTGCTCCCCAGAACTCGCGGTCAAGAATTCGATGTCCTCGCGCTGCAACATCAACTTGAGCAGGTCGGAGCTTTCCCGATCATCCTCGACCACCAACACCGTCGCCAGCGGCTCTCCGGCGATGCGCGGCGGCGGTGTTCCAATGTCCGCAGTGGGTTCGTCTTCGGCCAGGGGCACGGAGAAGGTGAAGGTACTGCCCTTTCCCAACACGCTGTCCAGCGAAATATTCCCTCCATGCATTTGGATCAACGACAGCGAGATCGCCAATCCCAGACCCGTGCCCGACACCTCGTAGACGGCGGGATCATCTTCGACCCGGTAGAAACGCGAGAAGAGCTTCTTCTGATTTTCAGGCGCAATGCCAATGCCCGTATCGGTCACGGCCACATACATCTTCGCATCCCGAACGTAAGCATGGATGCCAATCTCGCCACCCACGGGCGTATACTTGTACGCATTGCCGACGATATTGGTCAAAATCTGCGCCAGACGGTCGCGGTCGCCGTACACGCGAGGAAGATCGGCGGGCAATACGGTGTAGAGCCGCTGCTCCTTCTCTTCCACCTTGGGCTGCACCAGGTCGCCCACTTGCTTGACGATGTCCGCTACGGAAACCGGCACCAGTTGTAACACCACGCGCCCGGTTTCGATGCGCGAAATGTCGAGCAGATCGTTGACCAGCGTGGTAAGGCGCTCGGCGTTGGTCTTCACCCGCTTGAGAAAATCGCGCTGCATATCCGACAATGGCCCAGTCGCGCCCATCAAAACGAGATCGACGTACCCCACGATAGACGTCATCGGCGTGCGCAGTTCGTGCGAGACGGTGGAGACAAAGTCGCTCTTGGCGCGGTCGGCTTCCACTTCGGAGGTGATGTCGCGGAAGACCGAGACGACGCCGAGGAACTCTTGCGACGGCGAGACGACCGGCGACAGGTGGACGCTGACGAAGCGCCGTCCCACTTCCATGCGATGGACCAGGAATTCCTCTGTGCCATAAGCGCCGGGATTCTGCCGCCATTGCTCGATCTGCGCCAACCACTCGCGCGCAGCGCTGCCGTAAAGCCCCAAAATGCCATCCTGCGGACGTCCCAACGCTTGCTCGCGCGCGATCGAGAGGATGCGCTCCGCCGCGGCGTTGAACAAAATCACCTTGCCGTGTTCGTCAGCCACCATCACGCCATCGGCGATGCCCTCGAGGATGGCCTGGTTCTTCGCGGCTTCGATCTGCTGCGCGCGGAGCATACTGCCCACGCGCTCGGCCTGCTCGCGGATCAGGCGATACAATTCGGCATTGTTGAGCGCGTTGCCCAACTGCACCGCCGCCGCCTCAACCAGACGCAGTTCAGGCTCATCGAAGACGTTTTCCACCGGCGATTGCATCAAGATCACGCCGAGGGATTCGCCGGCCCCGCCCACAATCGGCGTCGCCAAAACTGAGCGTATGGCGCGGTCGATCCCCACCACACAACGCTTATCCTCCAAAGCGTTCGGAATGATCAACGCTTTTTTGTGCGTGAACACCCATCCAATGACGCCATCCTGACGATTGAAGGGCGCGAGACGTCCACCCGGCGGGATCGGCTCAGTGTGCCCAATCGCGGCGCGATAGAACAATTGCCCGGTGTTATTGTCGAGCAGAATCACCGCGCTGCGCGAGGCTTTGACGGCCTTCTGCAACATCGAGAGCGCCTGACTGAGCACGCGATCCATATCCAGGCTGGCAACCAATTCTGAAGCGATGTGGTAAAGCACGTTGGAGCGATCGCGCTGCAAGCGCAATCCCTCCAGGGCTTCGGCCAGCTCGCGTGTACGTTCGGCCACGCGCAATTCCAGTTCCTCGTTGAAGCGGGTCACCTCATCGAAGAGGCGCGCATTTTCGACGGCCACCGCGACCTGGTCGGCCAGCGCGGTCAACGTGGCGACTTCGGTGGGGGTGAAGTCTCCGGCAGCCTTGCGGTCGGCGGCCAACACCCCGACGGAACGCCCTTCCACCATCAACGGCACCATCAGCGACGAGCCGATGCTCACCGGCCCGGCCTTGTAACGCGGATCGGCGGCCGCATCCTCGACGACCAGGGGCATACCGGTTTGCACAACCCTGCTCACACGCTGCTCGAAGGCCGTCTCATTCACCAGGTCCAACGCATACCCCGAGGTGGCTAGTGGTAAGAAGCGCTGTCCGGCTTTGGCTTGCAGGAAGATCGTGGCGTAATCGTAGCCGAGCAGGTTCGTCACCGATTGCACGACGGTGTTCAAAACCAAAGGCAAATCGAGCTTGGTCGTAATCGAGCGGCTCAACTCATTGAACAGGCGCAGGGTGTTCAACTGGCGGCGCAAATCTTCGACCAGATGGTTGTTTTCAATCGCCAGCGCAACCTGAGCGGCAAAGACCTCGATCACTTCGGCGGTCAGCGCCGTCGGCACGCGTTTGTCAAGCGGATCGTCGACCGACATCATCCCGACGATTTCCCCGTGGCTGCCGTACAAAGGCGTGATAAACGAGTCCTTGGGATGCCACAGGCCCGGCTGTCGCGCTACGGCCTCCCCGCTCTCCGGCACGAAGACATCCAGCCCACTTAACACGACATCATAGTGTTCCGCCGGGATGTAATAACAGCGTCCCAGCCGAAAGCGCTCTTGAAACAGGGTCTGAATGCGCGGCCAGGAATGGCGCACCTGCTTCATCTGTTCCAGACGCGCCAGCGGAATGCCGGCGCCGGCCACCCGGCGCAGCGTCACACCTTCCACTACGCTGATGAGCACAAAGCTGAACCCGGTACCTTCTTGCACGGCGTAGGCAATGTCGAGCAGCGTCTCTTCCAGCGGACGGTCCGAGCGCATCGTGCGCGAGACTTCCAACAACAGCGCCATCTGTTCGGCGCGTTTGTGCATCAATTCCCCACGTTCAAGCTGCTCCTGGTAGCGCCGGGTATTTCCCACCGCAATGGAGGTTTGCGCCGCCAGCCCCGCGATGAACTCCAGGACGGCCGGGGAAAAAGCTGCGGGCTGGTCCGACTGCACGAGAATGGCCGCCGCCAGACGTTCTTCGTAGAAGACCGGTTCCACCAACAGGGCGCACGCGCCTGGGGGGAACGATTCGGCGTTGGGCAATTGCTGCACATCAGGGATGTAAATCGTTTCCTGATGCGTCAGGAATTCTGAGGCCAGCGAGCGTTCCAGATTGCCCAGGTCTGCATCCGCATACCCCCGGCGGGCGCGCAATTCAAAGCTCTCGCCGTCGGCAAGGACGATCAAGCCCGCCGTCGCTTCGCTAAACCGGATCGCTTCTTCCAAGACGCCGTTGAGGATGTAGTTCAGGTCAATCGTCGCGGTGATATCGCGCGTGATACGCTGCAGCGCTTCCAGGGCTTCGAGACGGCGGCGTAGTTCGGCATCGGTCTGTGAGTACAGCCGGGCGTTCTCTATCGCAATCGCCGCCTGCCCGCCGAAAATCTCGGCCAACCTCAGGTGGTGTGCGGTGAACTGTCCCGGTTGCGCCGCCGCAATTTCCAACGTCCCCACCAATTCGCCGCGCGCCAGAAGCGGCACCCCCAGGAAAGAGCGCGCCCACAGTTTGAGCGTTTCGTCCTTCGGTTCGGTGATGTCCTCCGCCAGGACATCGGCAATCAACAACGGCTCACGGGAGCGCGCCAACCAGCCACTCAACCCTTCGTCAAGCCGATAGGGAGTGCCCTTGACCTGCGCGGCGTGGCGCGCTACATCGCTGGAGCGGTAAGCCCGGCCCCGCAAGACGCCCTCCTCGGCGTCGAAGAGCGTGATTTCCCCTGCATCGTAGGAAATCAGTCCCGCCAGCGACTCCAGAATCACATCCAGCGTGGTCTCCAGATCGAGGCTCTCGCCGATCAGATGCCCCATCCGCTGGACGGTTTCCAATTCCTGCACCTGATGGGCGCGCGTTTGATCCACACGCTCATACCGCCCCATCCCGGCGACCGCGAATTGCGCCAACGCCACCGCGCTACCGGCGGATTCCACGTCGTCCACCGCAAACGGAGTTTCCCGCACCAGAACGAGCCAGCCGTTCCATGTTTCGACAGACACGGGGACGCTCAACGCAGAATCAGGCGCAAGCGGGGCCGGCGACCAGCACTGCGCTTCCTGGGGATGGTCGAGTTGCCCCAACGCATCCTGCCACACGGAACCGTCAAAAGGCGCAGCGCCATACACCGGACCGACGGCGGGGACAGACGACCCGGGCCGAGTCGTCCAAATCCACGCGCCCGCAGCAGCCGCGCACCATTGCACCGCTTCCTCGAGCGCGATCTCCCATAGGGATTCCACGCTGGAAGCGGCCAACAGTCGGGTGCTGAGCGCCTGCAATCCTTTCACCAAAACGCCTCCGTCGCCTTTCTGCCCCCGGTCAGCCTATTTGTTGCGCGCTTGCCGCCGCACTTCGGCTGCCGCCTCGGTAATCTCCCGAATATCGGTAAACGGCCCGTCTTCGACGCTGAGCGCGCCAACCTGCAAGGTCATCAATGGCACGCGTTCTTCCTTGCCATCATCGTCTTTGATGACGAGATAACCCTGCATACGCGTCATGAAATCGTAGTGCGTCCCCACATTCTCATCGAAGCGGCGGGCGATCTCTGCGCGCAAGGGATTCACCAATTCCTTGCGGGTGATGATGATGAAATTGTCTCCGCCGATATGGCCGATGAAATCATCCGCCGTCCCCATCTCGTCAATGACGTCGTTCAAGAGCATCCCGGTAAAACGCAGGACTTCCTCTCCGGCGACAAACCCATAAACCTCGTTGAAAGCGCCCAGGCCATTGATGCCGATATACAGGACGCCCCAATCCTGTTTGCGCATCAGTTCGCGGAGCTGCTGCTCGATCAGCCGCCCGCTGGCCAGGCCGGTGCTGGGGCTGGTGAGACTGGCAACTTCGGCGCTCTTGATCGTATTGCGCACGCGCAAACGCAGCTCTTCCAGATCGAAAGGCTTGGTGATGTAATCATCCGCCCCCAACTCGAGGCCCTGAATTTTGTCGTTGCGCTCGTCCTTCTGTGTCAAAAAGATGATGGGGATATGGCTGGTGCGCAGATTCGTGCGCAACTGGCGACAAACCTCATATCCATCAATATCGGGCAACATGATATCCAGCACGATGACATTCGGCATATTTTGCCGCGTCATCTCCAGGGCCACACCACCACGCGGGGCCACGTAGACTTCGTAGCCCTGGTTCTTGAAATACAGTTGCAACATGCCGGATATATCGAAATCATCTTCTACAACCAGAACACGCCCACCACTCATGTGTATACCTCCTGCCAACGGTTATGGAACCGCATGTCGTACCCATAGTGTAGGTTATCCAACTTTCGCTTTCGCCTTCACGTTTTCCACAAAAGTATCGTCGAGTTTGTGTTCAAAACTGCGTAAAGCGGCCAACTCGAATCCGTGTTTGGTCGCCAGCGCATCGATCTCTTGCACCTGTTCCACCGCAAGGTCTTTACCGATCGAGTAATCCTCAAAACGGCCCTCGAAGGTCAGGGTCATCGTCTCCGCCAGACACCCATACGTGAGATGCGGCGGCAATCCGTAGTTGAAGCCGAAATCGACCTGACCGGGCACCCGCGCCAGCCCTCCATCGATTACCAGGACATCGTCGCGCACCTGGATGACGTGGTGCGAGACATCGCGCGGGCGCGACACATCGCAGACCACTGCGCCACGGCGCAGCATCTCCGGGCGGATCAGGTTGCCGCCGGCGCTCGTCACCGTCACCACCACTTCCGCCTTAGCGACCTCCATGATCTCGGTGGAGGTCTGCGCCTGAGGGCAGCCGGCGCGCCGCACTTTTTCCGCCACGGCGTCGAGCGCATCGTACTGCCGTCCAATCAAGAGCATATGGCCCACGTGGGGCGCTAACATTTGCGCGGTCACCGCGCCGATGGCCCCCGCTCCACCCACGACGGCCACCGTCGCCTGTTGCATATCGATGTCCATCAACTGTGCGGCCTGGCGCGTCGCCTGCACGGCGAGGGCCGCGGTGTAGCTGTCACCCGAGGTCACCGGGATGTCCAGCCGGCGCGCGATGGTCGCTCCGCCATCGCCGATCACCGATGTGTAGGCCCCCAGGCCCAGGATTTGCGCGCCCAAGCGGGTCGCCAACTGACCGGCGGCCACAATCTTGTTGTAGACCTCGGTTGTCGGCAACTGCAACATCCGCTGCGGTGTGTAGGGTACGGCGATCAGCCAACCCTCGATCTCGTCGCCGGTGGCCCTAGAGCGCGCGCCTGTGATATGTGAAAGTTCAACGGGAGGCCAGAAACGACAGACGAAGTGGATGGCCCCTTCCGATAAAACCTTGCCCAGTAGCGGGTATTTGCGCGCCACGTCGCGCTTTGGATCGATCGGATGAATGATAAAGGCAAAAGAATGCATCGATGTGGCCCACGCTCCCGCGCGCTATGCATCCCGCTTGTACAGCCGCGGGTGCATTTTTTCGCCATCTTCCAGCTTCAAATGATCGCTATCCTCGTAAGCGACATTGCCAGTAATCACCCGCCGGTGATCGTCTGAAGCGAACATGATCACATCCGACTCGATCATCCGCGCGGGGAAGAAGATCAACCCCGAACCGATACGCACGTTATGGCCGATGGCGCTCCCCAGGGCCGTCATCCCGGTCTCTTCCAGCTTGCCGCCGAAGTGCGAGCGCAGCGGTTTATCGACCAGCAAGAAGTCGGTGAACGTTGTGCCCGCCCCCACGAAAGAGTCGCGCCCCACCACGCACATCTGCAAACACGAGTTCTGCGCCACCATGCAGCGATCCATCAACACGGTGCGGTAGAGCGCGGCGCGAAACGGCAAGAAAGTGCCGTTGCCCACCACACTGAGCATCAACTGGCAGCCTTGATCGATGGTGACGTCGTCGCCGATGACGCAGTTGCGAATGACCACGCCGGGACCAACATCCACGTTATTGCCGAGGAAGGTCGGGCCCTGGATGATCGCCGTGGGATCGATCGTGCAATTCTTGCCCTTCACCACGATTTCCGAGGAAGTGAGGACCTGTTTGCGCTCCAGGATGCCGCGCCACAGCATCTTCATGAGCAGTCCCAAATCGCGCTCCAGACGCTTCTCGAAGCGCACCCCGATCGCAAAAATGCCAAAGTCGATATTGGCATGGAGGATGTGAATCCAGTGTTCGATGGACAGGAAGGGTTTTGTCGGCAGGTTGTAGATCAGATCACCCTGAAAATCGGACATGTGCGTGGGGACGTGGTAGAAGCCCACCTCCCGCGCTTCGGTATCCATCACCAGCGGACGCACCACGGGTTCGATGCCGTAGGGGTAGTACCAGAGATCGGCCACGTAATAGTTGCCCTGCCGCCGAATCCCGCGTTGCAGGTAGAGGGCCTGCCCGGTGATCGCCGGATCATCGAGTTTGAAGGCGACCTGGCAGGATTTGCCGGACTTTTGCGCGCGCTGGATGAATTCGTCGATGAACGCTTGATCGAAGTAAAGGTTGTCACGGCAGACCAGGGTCTCCTCGCGGTCAGCGCCGACCTCGTGAACCGACTCGACCTCGCGCTCCTCGGTGGTATAGCGCGCCAAGACATCCCGCTGATGCAGCCACAGGGGTTTCGTCAGCACGCTCAGCTCGCGCGCCGGCTCGTTGAAGGGCGGTATCTTTCGTCTGTCGCGCAGGATGATTTTACGCATTCAACACACACCATTATATCGTCAATTCAGCGGCGTTTTGTCTACCCGCAATGTGCCCACCGGATCGCCGCAGGCCAGACAACTGACCCCTTCGATAAAAAAACGCTTTCCCCGGCTGACCCAGTAAAGCGATTCTTCGAGCAACCCCTCGAGTAACGCGCACGCGGGGGTCTCAGAATGTCTACGCCAACAGAACCCGCAACGCTCGATGATGAAAAAGAAGCTGTCGGCCCCTTCACCAAGCGTTACCCGTTGATCGGTATAGCGATTGAAGATTTCGGCCAACACTTCGAGACCGATGCGCACGCGCAAGGAAACCGGCAACAACCGCAAGGCAAAATCAGCAAAACCGATCACCCCACCGAACCCTTCGATCCCGTACTTGAAGCACGCTTCCCCGGAGCGCCGCGCCAGTCGCTGTCCGCCCCGCACGCCATAGATGCCCTCGATTGCGTCGAACAGGCGGCCCGCCTCATCGAACGTCATACCC
The DNA here is from genome assembly GCA_034432995.1 of Anaerolineae bacterium. Taxonomy (GTDB): domain Bacteria; phylum Chloroflexota; class Anaerolineae; order B4-G1; family SLSP01; genus DSWT01. Next base: position 10,288 of record DAOUAY010000533.1, read on the forward strand.
GGCTCGAAGTTGGGCGGCGGGCACTCCTCGATAAAATGCTGAAGCCGGGCAATGTTCAAAACCGCGTGAACACCATTGTCACCCATCACGTCCCGTAGCGCCAGTAACAAGATGCGTGAGATACGATTAGGAAAATAGTAGTCACGTCGTTCTAAATCGTCGCCCACGAAATCGCCTACGCTTACGAGTCCGCCAGGAAGTCCAGGATCGTCTGGTGAAAATGGTCCGTTTCATCCAGCATCGGGAAGTGTCCAGAATGTTCAAAGTAGTGAACGATGTGACTTCTGATGCCTGCCCGCATCAGCTCCCCTTGCTTCGGATCGACAATATTGTCCTTACGTCCATAAATGCCCATCGCGGGTATATGCAATTCGCCCAGTCGGGGACGCAAATCAGTGAGGCGTAAATCGCGGATACTGGCGGAGAAGGATTCCATCGTCGTGCGCGATAGGTCCTTCTTCAACATATCGTACAGCGTGCGCCAATCTTTGGCATACGAGAGCGAGAGCAACTTCATGGATATGGACAGAAGACCTGGCACAGCATAGAGCATACGGGCAAACTGTCGGTAGCCTGACAATTTGAGTAAAAAGGCCAGGCCCGAACCGCAAATCGGAGAACCCACCACCGCAACCCTGGAAACCCGCTGCGGGTAGGCAAGCGCCAGGCTCAGTGAAACCGTGCCGCCCATCGAATGGCCCATCACGCGCGCCCGCTCCAGGCCCATGCGCTCCATGAACTGATCGACCATGCGCACGTATTCTGTGACTGAAAAAGAACCTTGCTTCGCCGAATCTCCGAATCCCCAAAAGTCCAGCGCGTACGTCTTATACTTGTGCGCGGACAGGTATTCCATGGTCGAATACCAATAATTCCACGAACCAAGCCAACAGTGCAACAAGACCACCGGCTTTCCCCGGCCAAAGGTCTCGTAATGCACTATACCCCGATCCGTTACGATTGAACTCATTATGCCTAACCCTGCGCCCCTTTTCTATCATCATACCATAAACCTTATTGCCCCACGAAAAGAGGCCGTTGCAATTCGGTTAAAAAACAGTTACTACTCTTCGTCCACCAACTCCAAAATGGAGTAAAGCAGCTCCAACAGGACCTCTTTGACGCTTTCTCTGCTTGTGGCCACGCACGGCACGACTTTGACACCCGGCTCGACGTGCAGCACGATGCGCAAATCCTCCGGCGGCCAGGCATCGGAGAGATCCTGTTTGTTAGCAGCCACAATATAAGGGACGGGGGAATAGCTCCGGAACGTGTCGAGGATGCGGCGCGCTTCACGGAACGTTTCCGGGCGGGTGCTGTCCACCAGCACAACGAATCCGAGCATCCCTTCCGAGAGGATTTCCCACATGAAATCGAACCGGCGCTGTCCGGGCGTGCCGAAGAGATACAGAATCAACTCATCGTCGATGGTGATGCGCCCGAAGTCCATCGCCACGGTGGTCTGCTGTTTGATGCGCTCAGCTTCCTGGGAGATTTTCCGCTCGGTGGAGACCACGTCGATCTCGCTGACGCTCTGGATCAACTCCGTCTTCCCAGAGGCAAAAGGTCCTGTCACGACAATCTTTAACGTCTGCATCACTATAACTCCCGGATCCGGCTAATCAGCTTCTGGACGATGCCCCGCTTGACCGCAGGCCGCTGCATCTGTGCGGCAGTCGGTTGCGGCATACCTTCGGCGACTTGTCGCGCGCCGGTGGGCGCGGCGGTGGGGCGTGGCGGGCGAATGATCTCCACCAGCCCGGCCTGCAACAGGCTATAAACAATTTTGCGGATTTGCAGCTCGCTCATGTTGTTGAACTGCGCAATCTGCCGGATGGTATTACTGGGACTGACAAAAGAGATGACGCGCCACTCTTCGACGCTGAGGTTGACATCGCGCAAAGGCGTCGTCGGGCGTTCGGCAAATTTCAGGGGGATATCCAGATCGGGGAGTTCATCTTGCAGGCGCTCCCACTCCTTCACCCGGCGGCTGCCCTCCATGATGACGTTTTCCAGCGCGATGGAGGTCGTGATTTTCCCCTGGACCGGCAGTTTGGAAGGCTCGAAGCGGAACTGTCCCTCATGCCAGGAGAAGATCTGATAGACCAGGTCGAGGATCGCATCCCGCACGCTCTTGACCACCACCTGTTGTTGTAAGCGTCCGCTCGTAATGAGGACTTGCGCGACATCGCGATCCGTCCGCCCCGCCATGTTCGTCTGAATCATCCGTACTTGCTCCGCGGTGAACACGTTCGCGCGTTGCAAGATCACCGGAAGACTGTCATCCACGCCCTCGAGCGCCGCATAGATCAGCTTTCCTTCGCGGAAACAAAGGTACGAATTTTTCTGCGCTCCTTCAAGGTATAGCGTTCCCGTCTTCCGGGCTAAATTGATAAGATTCAGTAATTGCGTTATGCCGAAATCTTCTAGCCTGCCTTTAAGCGCCATGTCCGACCATCCTTAACCTGGTTATCAAAAGGAAGCATGTGTTAAACACAACCATAACCATTATAAACGGGTTCTGTCATTGAGCAAATGTGACTGTGTTTTAACCATCCTCTCACTTCTCGACGGATGCGGCGGCTTGCTGTTTGAGACCGGCGGCTTGCGCCAGGATTTCTACTGCGCCCTGATGCGCCGCTTCGCCCTGCGTCCCCAACATGAGGGACAATTCAGCAAGTCGCGTCTCATCCAACAGACGTTCCACCTGGGTGACGGTCCGTCCATCGACGACTTGTTTCTGTACGCCGAAATGCACTTCGCCAAAACCTGCTAACTGTGGCAAATGGGTGATGCAGAGGACTTGATGGCGCACGCCTCCGTTACCGCCATAAGGCGAGGTCAGTTGCCATAGCTTCAACCCCACGATGGCTCCCACCCGCCCGCCGATGCCCTGATCGATTTCGTCGAAGATGAGCGTCGGCGTGCGATCGGCGCGGGAGAGCACCGCCTTGAGCGCCAGCATCAACCGCGCGGTCTCGCCGCCCGAAGCGATGCGCGTCATCGGCTTCAAGCCCTCGCCGGGGTTGGGCGCGATGAGGAATTCCACCCGATCCATCCCCGTGACATCGAAATCCACCCGCGCAACGGTTTCATCGGACAGCGCCTCTGTGCCCAGGCTGGTCACGGCTATTCCGGCCGGCAACGGCGCATCCAGCGGGATGCCGTCAGCTTCCGCACTCAACTGGAAGGCGACGCCCAGACGCGCGCCTTCCATGCGCAGATCCTGCAATTCCGCTTCGACGCCTGCCGAAAGACGAACGGCGGCTGCACGGCGCTGCCGGGAAAGCGCCTGGCACAGCGTCGCGCACTCCGCGAGTAACGTTGCTTCCTGCTCCACCAACTCGGCGATGCGCTCGTCGCTGTGTTCAAGGGTCTCAAGCTCGGCGGCGGCTTTCTGCGCATACGCCAGCACTTCTTCGACCGCGCCGCCGTACTTGCGCGCCAACTGCCGCAGCAGCGACAGCCGCTCCTCCACCCACGTCAGGCGGCGCGGATTGAACTCGACGCCGCCCAGGTAATCGCGCAGCGTGCGCGCCAAATCCTCCACCTGATAACCCACTTCCGCCAGCGCCTGTGCTTGTGGCGCCAGCGTCACGTCGATGCGCGCCAGCGTCGCCATGTCGCGCTGCGCCTGCCCGATCAAATCTAGGACGGCGGGCGATTGTCCACGCCCTTCTTCGAACACCGCGACGAGGTTGGAGGCCAGCGCCGCCAACTGCTCGGCGTTGGAGAGTCGCACCAACTCGGACTCCAACGTCTCTTGTTCACCCGGCATCAGTTTGGCCGCGCCGATCTCATCCACCTGAAAGCGCAGCAGATCGATACGCTGCATCCGGTCACGCTCGCTCTGGCGTAATGCGCGCAGATCGCGCCGCACGGCCTGAAGCTGTTGCACCACCTCGGCGACCTGCGCGCGCGGTGACTCCAACCCGGCGAAGCGATCCAGCAGATTCAAGTGCTCGCGCACGCGCAGCAGGCTCAGATGCTCGCTCTGCCCGTGAATGTCGACGAGCTTCTCGGCAACGTCGCGCAGCACAGCCGCGGAGACGACCCGCCCGTTGACCCGCGCCACCGTCCGTCCGTTGCTGCGGAGTTCGCGGCTCAGCCACAACATATCCGGCGTGTCACCTTCCAAAGCCTCGTCTTTCAGCAACGCAGCAAGCTCATCCTGCTCCGAGGTGGTCAGCACAAACAGACCCTCCACGCGCGCCAGGTCGGCGCCGGCGCGCACCGCCGTCGTATCGCCGCGCCCACCCAGCAACAGCGCCACCGCATCGATGAGGATCGATTTTCCCGCGCCTGTTTCTCCGGTCAGCACATTGAAGCCGGGTTCCAACGTCAAATGGAGATCATCGATAATCGCAAAGTCCCTGATATGTAGTTCGCGTAACACGGTTCACCATCGTGAAAAAAAGTGTCAGACCGGCACAATCCCTTACCGGAGACCTTACTCAGAGGATATACCAATTTACCGAACAAACAAGTGAGCACCAGACTACAAAAATCATACAAGCTACCTTCCTGGTAACGGCGCAGCATCCGGGCAAATGTGGCAAACCGGATTGTCATATGCACATGGTTGCCAAACTTTCGCTGCGATATTACTACCAAAGACAGCCAAGAATCCTGCACGATACGATCCTGAGAGATTTTGAGAGCATATTTGTGCTATGATGATCGTACTTAGTTGATGTCACATACCTGTGTCTCCCGTTAACACAGCAGGGATGAGACATCGATATCTTGCGGAGGTCATATTATGATCCCAATGTTGGAGCAGATCAAGGGGCCAGACGATTTGAAGGCCCTGGGACTGTCTGAGCTTGAACAGCTAGCGTCAGAAATCCGGCAACACATCGTCGCCACCGTCCTCGAAAACGGCGGTCACATGGCGTCCAATCTGGGCGTTGTGGAACTGACCCTGGCGCTGCACACCGTCTTCGACAGTCCGCGCGACAAGCTGATCTGGGATGTGAGCCACCAATGCTACGCGCACAAACTCCTCACCGGGCGCGTTCACGATTTCAACACGCTGCG
>DAOUAY010000534.1:0-8890 GCA_034432995.1 Anaerolineae bacterium
GGCTACGACACCCTCGGCTGGCAGAGCGGGACAGCCTGGACGTTTGTGCTCCCCGACGCGCTGGGTTCGGTGCGGCAGGAGACGGACGCTGTCGGCGCGCTGACGGCAGTGCGCGAGTGGTCGCCATACGGGGAGGAGATTGGCGGGGCGCAGGCGGGGTTGGGGTTCACCGGGGAGTGGTTCGATGCGGGTGTGGGGCTGACGTATCTCAGGGCGAGATGGTATGATGGCGCGACGGGGCGGTTTACTTCCCAAGATTTGTGGAAAGGTGACAAAAGTCGCCCCCAATCGCTGAATGGTTGGATCTATGTCGTAGGGAATCCGGGTAACCTTACCGACCCCTCAGGCTTAATGCCCAAATGCGATACCCCTTTCCCAAAATGTTTCATTGTGTATACAACCGGAATTGGCGAGGAACTCCGCGGCGCAGGGCAAGAAGAATTCCTGAGCCGTATTAGTAGTGTTGACATTGAGAGCTTGGATGCTTCAGATTCCCCAGTAATTCGTATAAAAGATCCTATCCCCTATGCGAGCAACAAAATAGAAGCAGCACTACAAGTAGTTCTTGCAGCTAATTCTACTTCAGACAGCGAAATCGCGCTCGCACAGACCATCGATAGTGAGTTAAGCCTAAATTTCGCACATTTACAAATGAATAGAGAGTGAAACAAAGCAAGTTTAGCGGGCTTTCCAGGGCATCCGGGACGGGAAACTGCTGGTAAATGGGCGCGCCGGGAGCATGGCGCGGCCGACGATCGGAAATGAGGTGCTGGGCGCGTCGGTGACACGCTGCGCCAGCCCCAGATAACTAGGGCTCAACCTTCTGGCGGTTGGGGCGGGGGTAAGCTCAATGGCAGTAGCGTGTCCACTGCCAGCGGGTGGGCGCTGCCTACGGTCAGTGGGCGGGGGAGGCCGCGCGGCAAGAGCAGGGCGGCGCTCACCTGACCGAGGACCGTCATAATCATCTGTTGCTCCGCGTCGAGCGCGGTGAGGCGATACAGACAACTGCCATCCCAACACGCGGTCACGATGACATCGAGGCTCTGAAGTCGCGCGATGATGCGTTGCGTGGTCCACGGCAGCCCGTGCTGCCGCGCTTCACGCTCCAGCACCCGGTAGACTAACAAGGCCAGCATATGGATCAGCATCATGCCCTCGATGTGTGTATCGCTGTGCAGGCGCACGGGCACGACTTGCAACACCCCCTTGGCGAGGGCAAAGCACTTCTCCACGTCATCCTTCTGGCGATACAGGTCCAGGATCTGCGGCGCGGAGAGCGTCCAATCATTGGTCACGAGCAGATAGCGGCCATCCTGGGCCATCGCCTCCGCCAGCGCGAGGCGGTCAATTTCCCAGCGCAGGGCGACCTGGCCCTGGTCATCCAGGTAGGCTTCGGTGAGCAGCAAATGCCCGACGGGCGAGTTTTTGCAGCGGGTGGCGGCGCGTTGTTGGATGCTCGCCATGCTGCGATAGTGGGGTTGCCCGATTTTGGCCTGCACGGCGCGCAGTTCGGCCTGCAGCGCGCGCAACTGGGTGGCGCGACTTTTCCGCAACGCCGAACGCATGGGGCCGCTGAGCACCACCAGGCCGCGTTGCAGCATGTGCCGCCCGGCGTGGGCGCAGGGCACTTGGCACAGGGACCCCCAATAGCCCTGTTGCCCGCGCTTGTCGTTCAACGGCTGGGCATGCAATTGGGCTGCCGTGGGAGCGGCCAACACCGCTTGATGGGCTTGCGTTTGCACTTGCAGACCCGCCAGATAGCGCCACCCGGCATCCCGATAGGCGAACGCTAAGCCTTCATTCAGATTGGCGCGGTCGCCGACCAGCAAGACCGCGGCGGGGTCTACCCCACACGCATCCAACACCTGGCGCAAGTGGGCCAGATTTTGTTGCACGGTGGCCTTGTCGGCCGTGCGCCCCACCCACAGGTGATACCACACCGGGATACGCCCGTCGGCGCTCGCCGTCAACCCGGCCTTGAACTTGCGTTTGTTGAGCGGCGTGTTGTGGGCAAAGCCCAAATCGGCCAACTCGCTATCTACATATTCCCCATGCAGCACGAAAGCGGTCAGGTCGTAGAAAAGCACGCGCAGCTCGAGGTCCAGGCGCCGCCGGGCCTGTTTGAGCACGTCGAGCCAGATAGCGGTCTGGTGGTGCTGTAGCACCTCCAGGGTGCGCGCCAAGCGGTCATCATTGAACTTCGCCGCCGGCACACCCAGCGTCTGCACTAACACCGTGCGCGCCAGCCAATCCGCCACCTGAGACAACGGCTGTGGGGCGGTCAAGCGATTGAGCAGCAACACCAACGCCACCGTCCCATGATCCACCTGCGCGCGGGTCGGACAGTGCTGATTGATGATCGCGCGCACGCGCAACCGCTCCAGCAGCGCATACAACACCGGCAACGCGCCGAGGTAGCGCCGCAGTTGCGCGCGGGTCAACCAATCGACCACCTGGGCCAACGTGAGCGTCCCCTGGACGGCGAGTCGCGCCAAGCGCGCGGCCCACACGGCGCGCCACCAGAGCCGCAACCCGCGTCCCAACCACACCTGCAGGCGATACCGCCCGCGCAGCCGCCCGCCGCCAGCTCGCTCATGGTATACCGCGTCCAGCACCAGGGGCAGGTTCGTAGCGGGGGTGGACGGCAGACCTTGTAACCAGGTCAGACCAGCAAACAACACCAGCGTCCACAACAACCAGAGCAGCACTTGCTTTATATACGACTTTGTGGCACAATGCATCATGGAATCGCCTCCTTTGTGGTCAGGATTGAGCACCCTTATTATGCCACAAAAAGGCGATTCCACCTATTTTTGCCTCTTTTTTCTCTCTATTCAATTTTTAAGGTGCGAAATATAGGTTTAATGCCAGTTCTGGTAATAATTTAGGATCGAGAATTAAATAACTGTCTGAATGGCATATAAGGAGTCTGTGGGCAACTTTTACCGTGACGGTCATCTGTATACCCGCCATACACTCCAGACCTATGACCACGACTTTAACAGCCAAGCCGCGGGCGTGATTATCCCCCACGGCATTTATGACCGGCAGCAGAAGTGCGGTTATCTGCATTTGGGCACGAGCAAAGATACCAGCGAGTTTGCCTGCGACTGTCTGCGCGCGTGGTGGTATCAGTATGGACGCGCGGCTTGTCCGCAGACGACGGCGCTTCTGGCGTTGTGTGATGGGGGCGGCAGTAACCACTCGCACCACTACATCTTCAAGGAAGACCTGCAAAAACTGGCCGATGAGCTGGGCCTGGAGATTCGCATTGCCCACTACCCGCCCTATTGTTCCAAGTTCAACCCGATTGAACAGCGATTGTTCCCCCATGTCACACGTGCGTGTCAAGGCGTCATCTTTATCAGTGTGGCGCTGGTCAAAACGTTAATGGAAAAAACGCAAACCAGCACTGGCCTCAAAGTGGTCGTGCAAATCATCGATAAAGTGTATCAAACGGGACGCCAAGTCGCCGATGACTTCAAAGCCAATATGCGCATTGTTTTTGACACTGTCCTGCCGCAATGGAATTACCGTGCCCTGCCTGCCCGGTCAGTTATTTAATTCTCATTCCATAATGCCACTGAATAACGAACAGCTTACCTTTTTACAAACACACCGCGCCGCCGCGCAAGAGCTCCTTCTGGCATGGTTCGCGCGGCACGCCCGCGATTTGCCGTGGCGGCGCGAGCGCACGCCGTACCGGGTGTGGGTCGCCGAGGTGATGCTCCAACAGACGCAGGTGGAAAAGGTGCGCGACTATTACACGCGCTTCATCGCCCGTTTTCCCACGGTTGCAGCGCTGGCGGAGGCTCCGCTCGAGGACGTGCTCAAGCAGTGGGAGGGGCTTGGCTACTACAGCCGGGCGCGGGCGCTGCATCGTGCGGCGCAAGAAGTCGTTATCCAGTTTGGTTGCGAACTGCCCACCGATGTGGATACCCTGCGCCGCTTGCCCGGCATCGGCGCGTACACGGCGGGCGCAATTGCCAGTATCGCCTTTGGCATCCCGGCCCCGGCGGTGGATGGCAACGTCCGCCGCGTGATGGCGCGGGTGCTGGCGTGGGCCGCACCGGACGCCGCCGGTCTCGAAGCTGCCGTGCGCGCGTGGATGTCCACCGATACACCTGGCGCGTTCACCGAGGCGTTGATGGAACTGGGCGCGACACTCTGCCGACCCAAGTCGCCACAATGCCTGCTCTGCCCGTGGCGCGATCTGTGCCAGGCGCGGGCGTTAGGGCAGCCGGAGACGTTCCCCACGCCCAAACCACGCAAGCCCATCCCGCACTATGACGTTGTCGCCGCCGTCACCACGCGCGACGATGGGCGCGTGCTCGTAGCGCGCCGCCGTCAGGAGGATATGCTCGGCGGGCTGTGGGAGTTCCCCGGCGGCAAGTGTGAAGACGGCGAATCACTGCCTGAAGCGCTGCGCCGCGAGATGTGCGAGGAACTGGGCATCGAGGTCACGGTGGGCGACGAGCTGATCGTGGTGGAACACGCCTACACGCACTTCCGCATCACGCTGTATGCGTTTGCTTGCCGTCTGACTGAGGATAGCCCCCCGCCGCAGTGCATCGACTGCGACGATTTTCGCTGGGCGACGCATGAGGAGATCGCGGCGCTGCCGATGTCGGTGGCGGACCGGAAGATCGCAGGTCTCTTATCAGAGGTATATCTGGAAATCTAGCCGCGAATGTCTACATTCGCAGAATCCACGCGAATTTTCGCTAATTTTCATTGAAGATTCGACCAACACAAACATTCGCGGAGATTAGCGAGATTAGCGGTTTGTCTCAAGGAAAACCTGCTAAATCTAAACGAGGGCTGCAAAATCCGGGTGCGGCGCGGCGGGGCCTTCGCGCAGCACACGCAGCATCTCATCGTGGATCAGGCCATTGCTGACGAGGACTTCACGCCCGGAGTGCAGGTGACTTGTCCCGCCGGTGTAATCGGAGCAGCGCCCCCCGGCCTCTTGCGCCAACAGCACGCCCGCCGCCAGATCCCACGGGCTGAGGTACGATTCCCAATAGCCGTCGAAGCGCCCGCAGGCGACGTAGGCCATGTCCAGCGCCGCCGAACCGGCCCGGCGCACGCCCTGCGAGCGGCGCAGGAAATCGTCCAGCCGGCGGGTATTGTTGTCGGCGGCGACGCGGCGATTGTAACCGAAGCCGGTTGCCAGGAAAGCATCCGCCAGCCGCGCCACAGAGGTCACATGAATGGGAGTGCCGTTGAGCGTCGCTCCCGCGCCACGCTGCGCGGCGAACAGCTCATCCCGCAGCGGATCGTAGACGACGCCGGCCTGGAGTTCCCCCGCGATCATCATTCCAATGGAGACGCAGAAGTGCGGGAAGCCGTGCGCGAAGTTGTTGGTCCCGTCCAGCGGATCGACGAGCCAGATGGGGCCGGGGACGTCCCACGGGCTGCCACCCGTCTCTTCGCCTAGAATGGCGTGATCGGGGAAGGCGGCGCGCAGCCGGGCGAGGATCAGCGCCTCGGCGGCGGTGTCGGTCTCGGTGACGGGGTTGACGGTCCCTTTGAAGTCGAGGCGTTGCACCTTTCCGAAGCCCTGGCGGACGACGTCACCGGCCTCGCGGGCAACCTGGATGGCAAGGGTAAGAGGGTCAGGCACTATTTGTCACCGGTCAATGCGCGCCACCACTTCTGCCAGAAGGGCGGCGGGGTGGGGGTGGGCGTGGGAGCCAGCGTCGGTGTGGAGATGGGGGTCGGTGTGGTCGTAGGCACAATCGGGACGACCAGCGTCTCTTCGGGCAGCGTCATCCCGGCGTGGACTTGCGACCATTCGGCGATGTAGGCATCGCTCTGCACGTAGTCGAGCCGGGCCTGCAACGTGGCCTGCTCTTCCCACGCGGCGGTAAGCATCGGCGCGAGCGTAGCGATTTCGGCCTGCAACGTCTGGTTCGTCGTCCACGCGCGGGCGAAGGCGGAGATCAGCACGACGATCAGCACAGCCAATCCGCTCCAGATGATCCACGAGATGCGCTTGATGGTAGGACTGGGTTCTTCTTTTTTGGTCATTTGGCTCTCAGCTTTCAGCGTTCAGCTATCAGCTATCAGCTTTTCTTGTCCATCGTGGTTGTAGTATAGCACGCTCTGCGGAAAATGGCGAATGAGCGAATGAGCGAATAAGCGAATGAGCGAATCGGCGAATCAGCGAATCAGCGAATCGGCGAATTCAGCAGCGAGCATCCAGATCCGGCAACCAACAACGCTTGACCGGCAAGTGGATTGCTCCTATTAATGAAAGCAGAAGGGCGCGTTACACATCCCCCGCATCTCACTATGCCACATAAACGATCTCACGCTTCCCTGTTCGGTGTTTGTGTTGTAGGGTCAAACTCAGCGAAAGGAGGATAAAGCATGATGGTATTGCAAGACGGCTATGTATCCCCGGAAATTGTCTACGAGGGCGACCTGGAAATCCAGGCGGGAAATCCGCTGTCTGTGGTAGACCTTGAATTTGAAGATTTCGAGTACGGATAAGACACCGACCACACCGGGCAATACTTTTACGCTTTGGTACAACATCCAAGTACAAACCCTATGTTTCGATAACACAACATCCGTGCAAATCCAGCGATTACTCGCCACATCCTTCTGGCCTTACGCACTGGCAATCACCGGGGTCGCCTTAGGGGGTATATTTATCACAAAGCGCCGGAATCGCTCTGCGACATAAGCGTAGATCCTGGATAAGTTTTCTTGTTCTACACAAAAAGCCCCGTTCTGGCGACGGGGCTTTTTGTAAAGAGCTTAGCCTCTGTTCGATGATCTGTAGTTTTCGTTTTTCACTTATCGCTTACGGTCGAATCCCCTTGGCGAACCACGTCTCCGCCGAAACCCACCCGTCGCCGCTGCTGCTCCCGCTTGGTTGATGAGATTTTCGCCCTTCCTTTTGTCGTTCTATGTGCGCCGGGTATAATGGCGTTATGCTATGTCGTCACTGGATTCTGATGGGCGTTACTGTGATTGGTGCTCTATCGATGGGGCTGTTGTGGCACGCTGCCTCTGCCGGCGACGCGCTGCCGCCCGACACGTTCGCCGGATCGTGCTCCGCGTGGACGCCCGTCAACGATGGCGCGTTCGGCATGGGAACCGGCAGCGACGGCGATTACCGCAGCGAAGAGGGCTTCGAGGTCGTCGTCTTCAACGGTCAGCTTTACGTGGGCATGGAGGCCGACAACATCTACGGCGCGCGGCTTTGGCGGACGAGGACCGGCGTTCGCGTCCCCACCGGGCAGGCGGATTGGGAGGAGGTCGCCACTGCCAATGGCTGGCCTTTCGGGAATTCCGTCGTCACGCAGAACGACCACATCGACAGCCTCGCCGTCTTCCAGGGCGTGCTCTACGCCAGCACGGCCAATCGGAGTGTTACACCAACCGACGGCACGCTCGTTTATAGCAACGCGACCGGGGCGTCTAACTTGTGGACTCAGGTGATTGCGGCGGGTTTTGGCGACGTGAACAATGTCAATTTCAAGGACATGGTCGTGTTCACTGTGGATACAACGGAGTGGCTATGCGGTGGAACGGCCAACGACATGACCGGCGCGGAGGTCTGGTGCACGCAGGATGGCGCGCAATGGGAGCGGAAGAATGTCAGTGGTTTCGGCGTCGTTTCCAACACACTGATCGCCTCGACGGGCGTCTTCAGCGATGCGCTCTACGTCGGCGTTGCCAGTGAGGTCATCAGCGGCAGCGTCTGGCGGACGGACGATCTGGCAACGTGGACACAGGTCTTCACATCGACGAAACACCAGCGTGTAGAAATCGCCGCGCCATTCGACGGGCATCTTTATATCGTGGCGGGCGCGTACGATGGGCGCTACGGCGGCGGCCCGCTGCGCCTCTACCGCAGCGCCACCGGCGCTCCCGGCTCGTGGGAAGAAGTGGGGCAGGCCGTGGGCGCGAATCCCAACAACACCCGCACCATCGTCGATGGCGCGACGGTCTACAACAATGCGCTCTACCTCGCCACGATGAACGCCGTCGACGGCGCGGAAGTCTGGCGCACCACCGATGGCGCGACGTGGACGCAGCAGAACGCGAGCGGCTTTGGCGTCACGCAGACCTTCGCCGCGCAACTCATCCCCTTCGACGGCTACCTGTACGCCTGGACCTCGGACTACGCCACCGGGCAGCGCGTCTACCGCGCCGCCTGCCCCATCTGCCAGACACGGACGATCACCAGCACAGGGCGCTTCGACTTCGACGGCGTCGGCGCGAGCATCACGCTCACCGCCGGTTCACCAGAGTCCTCTGGTCTGCCAGAGGCAATCACCATCTGCGTGCGGCCGGATGCGCCGCCTACTGCGCAAACCACGGCGCTGCCGGTGGCCCGCGCCTACCATCTCGCGGTTGCGCCCGCGACGGAGACGTTCACTGCCGACGTCACGCTGCGCTACACGCCGGAGGAGCTTGCCGCTTCGGACATCGCTGATGAGGCGAGCGTCTACCTGGCGCGCTGGATCGGCTCCACCTGGGAAGCCTGCCCGGAGACCAATCGCGCCCGCGACGCCGCCGCGCACACCGTCACCTGCCGCAATGTAGATGAGTTTTCCACCTGGGCGATTGCCGGAGAAGGCGCGTACCCCACCCGATTGCGCCTTCTTGCCGTCCGGCCTGCGGTGGAATGGGGGGGCGGCGCGCTGCTGCTCGCGCTGGCGTATGTCGCCGTCTGTAAATGGATTGAGAAAGGCCAACGTCGAATCCAGGACAAATAACATTTGCCTTCATTTTCGATTCGTGCTATGATGGGGATATACCGTTCCGTTGATCTTTATCCCCGATACCTGAGGAGGTGCACCACCAACGTATACGCAAATACAACTCGTAACTCGTAACTTGTAACTTGTAATTCGTAATTCGTAATTCG
>DAOUAY010000535.1:0-4102 GCA_034432995.1 Anaerolineae bacterium
AATGATTACAAATTTGCGTGGCAGAGACTTGATTGGAGATTTGGACTTCACGAAGGAGGAAGTCGAAACGGTATTGGAAGTGGCCTGGGACTTGAAGCGCAAGCGGGCGTTGGGCGAAGCACACCCCTATCTGCGCGACAAAGTGCTGGCGATGTTGTTCTTCTTCAGCAGCACGCGCACCCGTGGCTCGTTCGAGGCCGGGATCGCGCAGTTGGGTGGGCATGGCGCGTTCATCGATTCCAAGACGACGCAAATCGCGCACGGCGACACACCCAAAGAGATCGGTGAGATTTTCGGCCGGTATTTCGACGGCCTCGCCATTCGCCATTGCGATTGGGGTTCCGGCAACGCCTACATCAACGGCGTGGCGGAAGCGTCGCGCTGCCCGGTGCTGAATATGCAGTGCGACATCTATCACCCCTTCCAATGTCTCGCCGACCTGATGACGATCATGGAGAAGAAGGGGCGCGACCTGCGCAAGAAGCGCATCGTCGTTTCGTGGGCGTATGCGGCCTCCTACCTCAAGCCAATCTCCGTGCCGCAGTCGCTCATCCTGCAAATGCCGCGCTTCGGCATGGACGTGACGCTCTCGTATCCGCCGGAATTCAAGCTGATGCCGGAGATCGTGGAACAGGCGCAGGCGCAAGCGCGCAAGTACGGCACCGCCTTCGACATCGTGCACGATATGAAGCAAGGCTTCGAGGACGCGGACGTGGTCTACGCCAAGTCGTGGGGGCCGCTGCTGACCACCGCCGATCCGGCTGAGGGCAAGCGCATCCAGGATCAGTACAAGGACTGGATCACCGACGCCGCCAAGATGGCCGTCGCCAAGCCGGACGCGATCTACATGCACCCGCTCCCCGCCGACCGCGATATCGAAGTGACCAGCGAAGTGATGGATGGCCCGCAATCCGTCGTCTTCGACCAGGCCGAGAACCGCCTCCACGCGCAGAAAGGCGTGATGGCGCTGACGATGTGGTGAGTTAGTCAAGTAGTCCAATAGTCAGGTAGTCAAATAGTCGAGTAGTCGGATAGTTATCTGATAACCAACGACTATACAACTACCTGACTAACGACTACGCGACTACCTGACTAGCGACCACCCGACTAACGACTACGCGACTATAAGACTAGGAGACTAACATGACTGAACGAAAATGGGCCGTGATTGCGATTGGGGGCAATTCCCTGATCAAGGACAAGCAGCACCAGACGGTGGAGGATCAATATCAGGCGGCGAAGGAGACCGCGCACCACATCGCCGATATGATCGAGATGGGGTGGGACGTGGCGGTCGGGCACGGGAACGGGCCGCAAGTGGGCTTCATCCTGCGCCGTTCGGAGATTGCCGCGAAGGTCGCCGGAATGCACGAAGTCCCGCTGGATGTCTGCGGCGCGGACTCGCAGGGTGCGATTGGCTATGCGTTGCAGCAAAACCTCAACAACGAGTTCTATCATCGCAAGATCAAGAAGAGCGTGGCGACGGTGATTACGCAGGTGTTGGTGGATAAAGACGATCCCTCGTTCCAACATCCCACCAAGCCGATCGGCGGTTTTATGGACGAGGCCGAAGCGCAACGCCGCGTGGCCGAGGAAAACTGGTCGGTGGTCGAAGACGCCGGGCGCGGCTGGCGGCGCGTGGTGGCCTCCCCGCTGCCCAAAGAGATCATCGAACTCGACGTGGTGCAGGCGCTGCTCAACCAGGGCATCTGCGCGATCACGGTGGGCGGCGGTGGCATCCCCGTCATCGAGGACGAGCACGGCAACTACTTTGGCACGGCGGCCGTCATCGACAAGGACTACGCTTCATCGCTGCTGGCGCAGAAGATCAACGCGGATTTGTTCCTCATCTCCACCGCCGTCGAAAAGGTCTATATCAATTACAACAAACCCGACCAGCGGGGCATCGACGTGATGACGGCTTCCGAAGCCCGCCAGTACATCGCCGAGGGCCACTTCGCCAAAGGCAGCATGTTGCCCAAGATCGAAGCGATCCTCTGGTATCTCGATGCCGGCGGCAAAGAGGCGCTCATCACCGATCCGGCGCACATCATCCCGGCGCTGCGCGGCGAGACGGGGACGAGGATTGTTCCCGATTAGTCACATAGTCAATGGTCAGGTAGTCAGATAGTCAGGTAGTCAATAGTCGGGTAGTCAAGTAGTCATGTGGTTGAACAAATGCCAGTCTTTATACAGACTACCCGACTACAAAACTATCCGACTAACGACTGTCCGACTAACGACTACCCGACTAACGACTATCCAACTAACGACTATCAGACTACAAGACTAAAGGATGACCTATGGAACACGTTCTTGGACTCAAATGCACGATCTGCGGCGCGGAATACGCCGTGGATGATGTGGCTTACGTCTGCCCAAAACACGGCGACGATGGCATTCTGGATGTGATGTACGATTACGCGGCGATCAAAGCGCGCTTCTCCCCTATGCAGCTTGCGCACAGCCCCACCGATACGGGCATCTGGCGCTACAAGCCACTGTTGCCGGTGCAACCGGATTCGCCTGTCCCGCCGTTGCGCGTGGGCTGGACGCCGCTCTACGCCGCGCCGCGTCTGTCGGAGTCGCTGGGACTGAAAAACGTCTGGATCAAGGACGACGGCGTGAACCCGACGGCGTCGCTCAAGGATCGCGCGTCGGCGATGGCCGTCGTCAAAGCGCGGGAAGCGGGCGCGGAAATCGTCACCACGGCGAGCACCGGCAACGCAGCAGCGGCTCTGGCGGGCCTGGCGGCGAGCGTGGGCTTGCAAGCCGTCATCTTCGTGCCGAAGACCGCGCCGCCCGCCAAAATCACGCAGCACCTCATCTACGGCGCGCGCGTGTTGTTGGTCGATGGGACATACGACGACGCCTTCGAACTAACGCTCAAAGTCGCCAAAGAGTTCGGCTGGTACAGTCGCAACACCGCCTACAATCCCTATATGTCCGAAGGCAAGAAAACCGCCGCCTACGAAATCTGCGAGCAGTTGACCGTAGGGGCGAGGCATCCGGCAATGGCATCTTGGCAAATACCGGACCTGGGCGCGGATGCCTCGCCCCTACGCGCGCCGGATCGCGTTTTCGTCCCCGTGGGCGACGGCTGCATCATCGGCGGCATCTATAAGGGTTTCCGCGACCTGTTGGCGCTCGGTTGGATCGACGCGATGCCGAAGATCATGGGCATCCAGGCGGCAGGCTCGTCCGCGCTGGTCGACGCGTGGGAGCGCGGCCTGCAAGGCTGGGAGATGACACCGCAGCCCGCCGACACGATTGCGGACAGCATCAGCGCGGGTCTGCCGCGCGACCGCAACAAGGCGCTCGCCGCCGTCCGCGAGACGGGCGGCGCGTACCTGCGCGTTGCCGACCAGGAAATTCTCGACGCGATCCCCGTCATCGCTCGCAACACCGGCGTCTTCAGCGAACCGGCGGCGGCGACGGCCTACGCTGGACTGGTCAAGGCTGTGGAGAAAGGGCTGGTGGACCCCGAAGAGCGCATCGTCGTTCTGCTCACCGGCTCCGGCCTCAAGGACATCAACAATGCGATGAAGACCGTAGCGCAGCCGCCGGTTATCGCGCCGAATCTGGAGGCGGTGAAGGCGGTGATGGGTAAAGAGTAAAGAGTAAAGAGTAAAGAGTTAAGAGTTAAGAGTTAAGAGTAATCGGTAATGAGTGATGAGGAGAGAGGGCAGGTCACGCATCACGCATCACGTTTCACGTTATGGTGGCTTGCGGTTGTTGTGGTGGCGGTATGGCTGCTGTGGATGACGTTGCGCCCGCAGGAGCAAGCCGTCGCCGATCTGACGCCCATTACCGCGCCTGCTGCCGCGCAGGGGATTTCGATCCCGTTCCTGATTGATTTTCTGGGAAACATCGCCGTTTTTGTGCCGCTGGGCGCGGCGGCGGCATTGGCGCTGGCGAACAAGCCGCGAGGCATCCGATTGCTGGCAGCCACCGCTGTCGGCGCCGGGTTGAGCGCCGGCATCGAACTGCTGCAATCCGCCATTCCAAGCCGCTTCGCCGACTTCGACGACTGGCTGCTCAACACCGCCGGAACGTGCATCGGCGCAGCGATAGCAAGTATCCTGATCAACAAACGTAAACG
>DAOUAY010000536.1:0-1718 GCA_034432995.1 Anaerolineae bacterium
CCGGGATAGACCACCGTCGTCGAAAAATGTGGCATTGCCGGAGAGGTGGGCACCCAGGACAGACCGGTCTCGTCGAACCACCACGCCCGCTGCCATCCTGCCATCGGAATCACCGTCAACTCAGCATCGACCCCGTGCGCGTGATTCAGATAATGCGCCAGTTCTCCCAACGTCAATCCGTACCGCAGGGGAATGGACGCCACGCCGACGAATGACTCGAAACCCGGCGTCAACACCGGCCCCTCGCGCATGATGCCGTTAACAGGGTTGGGACGATCCAGCACCACGACGGGCATGTGCACTTTGGCAGCGCCTTTGAGCACGTAGAGCAAAGTGCTGATGAACGTGTAGAAACGCACGCCCACATCTTGCATATCGAAGACCAAAATATCGATATCGGCCAACATCGCGGGGGTGGGTTCCGGCGTCGCGCCGTACAAACTGTAAATGGGCAGACGCGTGCGCCCGTGGATGGCGTCTTGCACAATCTGACCATCGCTTACCGTCCCAGAAAAACCATGCTCCGGGGCAAACAGCGCCGTCAATGTGACCCCACACTGCAAAAGCGCGCTGACGCTGTCGATAAGATCGCGGGTGACGGCTGCCGGATGCGTCAGCAGCCCCACCCGCCGCCCCCTGAGCAGCAAAGCCCCGTTACGCATGAGCCGTTCCAATCCCGTCATCATCATCGCACGTCACCCGCCGAAGGGGAACAGGCCCAGTTCTTCATGCAGGAGCAGCGCCGCCGCGCCGAGCAGGATAATATCGGCGCTCGTGCTCACAAAACCAATCTCTGAAGTGGTGGACAGCGACGCCAGCGCGCGTCTGGTCATCGCTTCACGCACGGCGTCGAGCAAGAAGGATCCAAAACACGTGATGCGGCCCGCCAGCAAAATGCGGCATCCGCCCAGCACTGCCACCAAATTCGCGGCTGCCGCGCCGATGTACTGCCCCACGTCATAGATCACCTGCCGCGCCGCCTCGTCGCCCTCGGCGAACGCTTCGCAAACCGTCTCGAAGGTAATCGCGTCAGGGTTAGGGGTAAGCTGGTTCAAAATCGACTGTGGCATCCGCTGCGCCAGCGCGCGCGCCTGCCGGACGATGGCCCGGCCGTTGATGACGGTTTCCAGACAACCCGTGTTCCCGCATTGACAAAGCTCGCCGTTCTCGACGACGGTCACGTGGCCGATTTCTCCAGCCCCCAATGGATTCCCATGAAACAACCGCCCGCCCAGCACGATCCCCGCGCCCACACCCTTGCCCACGTGGATGACCACCAGATCCTGGCCCTGATTGTTTTCCCCAAACGTATATTCACCCAGCGCCGCCACCTGGCAATCGTTCGCCATGCGCACCGGCAGCCGGTAACGCTCCTGGAGCAAATCGCGCAGATGGATGTCGCGCCAGTTCAGATTGACGGCTTGATGAATGACGCCATCCACGGCATCCACCAACCCCGGCGCGCCGATGCCAATGCCCAACAGACGATGCTGCGCCGCCGCGCTCAAGGCATCCACCAACGCATAGACCACATCCAGCGCGGCGTTCCCATCGCGGCCTTCCAGCGGCAGGCTGACGCGATGCTTGATTTCCCCGCGCAGATTGAGCAACGCCCCGCGAAAATCCTCACGCGCCAGGTCGATCCCGATGAGGCAGCGTGAATCCGCATCGACGCGCAGCAAGATGGCGCGCTTGCCGCCGGTAGACGGCGCATGACC
>DAOUAY010000537.1:0-5685 GCA_034432995.1 Anaerolineae bacterium
TGGGCATCCAGGATGTGCAAGACGTGACGCTCATCCGCCACGCTTACGTTTACACAGCGCGGCGCGGACATGGTATCGGCGGCAAGCTGTTGGCGCACTTGCGCGCCCTTGCCGACCGGCCTATCCTCATCGGCACGTGGGCCGCTGCGACGTGGGCGATCCGGTTCTACGAGAAACACGGCTTCCGCCAGGTCTCGTGGGCGGAGAAGGAGCGTCTGCTGCGGAGATATTGGGACATCCCGGAGCGGCAGGTGGAAACGTCGGTGGTACTGGCGCAGAAAAATACTCACAGGTATAACGCTTGACGTTTAACGAGTAACGTTATAGAATAAGACTATGATCAGGACATTCAAGTGCGCGGAGACAGAAAAGATTTTTCGGCGTCAACGCTCACGGAAATTGCCTTCAGACATTCAACAGGTCGCGCTGCGCAAATTGCGTATGCTTAACCGCGCTGTTACGCTCAATGATGTCCGGGTGCCGCCGGCCAATCACTTGGAAAAGCTAAAAGGAGAGCGAGAAGGCCAGCATAGTATCCGTATCAATGCGCAATGGCGCATTTGTTTTGTATGGCTTGATGACGATGTCTACGACGTAGAAATCGTGGATTACCATTAAGCATGGCTATAATCGGGGGGGAAAATATGCTTGAAGATAAACTGTCTCCTGTGCATCCGGGTGAAGTTTTATTGGAAGAGTTCTTGAAGCCTATGGGATTAAGTCAAAACCAGATGGCGCTCGCAATGCACGTCCCGCCACGGCGTATCAATGAGATTGTATTGGGCAAACGCCGCATTACGGCAGACACTGCGCTGCGTCTGGCACGGTATTTCGATATGTCGCCACAGTTTTGGCTAGGGTTGCAGATGGATTATGACCTGGACATCGCCGAGGATGCGCTTGCAGAACAACTGGAACGTGAGGTTAGACCATTGTTGATGATGGGAGCGGCGGTGAGCTAGCGATGGTGCCCGATCGATGTCCGGAATGTTACAGCTATGACGTTGCGGCGATGAAGTTCGGCAACCTTTTCCTCTGGATCGGCATGTCGCTAGGGGTGAACGGGGTTCTCGTATTCGTGGTTCTCTCCGGCGTCGTGGAAAACGTGCTTCCGTGGATCATCGGGCTTGTGATCGTGGATTTGCTCATCACCATACCGCTGATGGCTTCGTTGCGCACGCGCAATCAGTATGGCGGCGCGGCGTATCGCTGTCGTTCGTGCGGTCACACGTGGTCGGCGACGCCTGCGGCGCAAGAAGTAGGCTCGGTAACGACAGTTGACAACACGGTGTCACCCTTTGCGCCTTCTGCCGCTGGTTTTCAGATGACGGTGCAGGACGTGTTCTCGATCAAAGGGCGCGGCACGGTCGTCACCGGGATTGTGGAAGCGGGCGTGGTGACAAAAGGTATGACGTTGGAAATTCATCGTCAGTCCGGCATTACCCAGGCGGTGGTGGATGGCGTCGAGTTGTTCCGCCAAGTCACCGAGCAAGCCGTCGCCGGAGATAACGTCGGGCTGCTGCTGCGTGATGTAGGGGAGTACGATGTGCATCGCGGGGATGTGCTGCGAGGGAGAGGGTAAGATGTCCGCCAAACTTATGCGCGTTGCCGAACCGGGGTTGTTATATGTGTGGCCTGGAAAGGTCGAGACTTTCGAGCCGCCGGTAGTACCGGTAGAAGTTGCCGATCTGCCACAGCAGTATTTACTGTTAGGTCAAATTGCGCCACAGTGGGTCGTTCTACGCCCGCTGCCGGTCACGTTGGAGCGCAACACGGATGGCGCTTACATCGTCAGCGATGCCCTTTTCTGTGTGTATGGATGGGGGCGCACGTTGGCTGAGGCGCACCAGGATTATGTGACCTCGTTGATCGAGTATTACCAAATCATGCAAGGCCATGAAGATGAGCCTACCCAGGCTATGTTTCATCGTTTGCAAACCTATCTTGCGCTTTTAGCCGAGCCATTGACCTATGCCAATCAAAACTCGTAATCTCGAAGCTTTGCTCCAAAAGAAGTTTGGTTTTTCCCAGGCAAAAACGCGTAGCATCGATCATCGCTGGTATGAATTGCGCATCCCTGGCCTACCTGTAATTCTCACTAAAGTCTCGCACGGCGCATCCGAAATCTCCGGCGGTCTGGAGAGTATGATTGCGCGGCAATTGCGTGTGCGACGTCCCTTTTTCTTGGAAATGGTCGGCTGCACAAAAGATGCCGACGCTTATCGCACGCAAGTGCAGGAAGACCCTTACCCGCCATTCGATGTTGGTTTTTGATCTTATATTTTGAAACGAGGAGACCTTATGCAAGCAAACATCGTTACCATTCCCGGCGACGGCATTGGCGTGGACGTCGTTGCCGAGGGCGTCGAAGTGTTGCAGGCGGTGGCCGCGAAATTCGGCCACACGTTCACGTTCGAGAACCACCTCATCGGCGGGTGCGCGATTGACGCGACGGGCGAACCGTTGCCCGCGTCCACGCTCGACGCCTGCAAGCGCGCCGATGCGGTGCTGCTTGGCGCGGTCGGCGGCCCCAAGTGGGACGATCCCGCCGCCAAAGTGCGCCCGGAGCAAGGGCTGCTCGGCCTGCGCAAGGCGCTGGCGCTCTACGCGAATCTGCGTCCGGTGCAAATCTTCGCCGAATTGCGCGACGCTTCGCCGCTGCGCCCGGAGCGGCTGGATGGCGTGGATTTGGTCGTCGTGCGCGAGCTGACCGGCGGCCTGTATTTCGGCCCCCGCAAGGAAGCCACATCCGACGACATGACGGCCTTCGATACGATGCTCTACGCGGATTACGAAGTCGAGCGCATCGCGCGCAAGGCGTTCGAGCTGGCGCGCTTGCGGCGGAAGAAGGTCACGTCGGTGGACAAGGCCAACGTGCTGTCGTCCTCGCGGCTGTGGCGGCGGGTGGTGACGGCGGTGGCTGCCGACTATCCCGATGTGACGCTGGAACACATGCTCGTCGATACCGCCGCGATGCATCTGATGCGCCGTCCGGCGGACTTCGACGTGCTGGTGACCGAGAACACGTTCGGCGACATCCTCACCGATGAGGCTTCGATGCTCTCCGGCTCGATGGGGATGCTGGCGTCGGCGTCATTGGGTGAGGGGAAGAACGGCGTCTACGAGCCGATCCACGGCAGCGCGCCCGATATTGCCGGGAAAGGCATCGCCAATCCGCTGGCGACGATCCTCAGCGTGGCGATGTTGTTGCGCTATTCGTTTGGTTTGGGCGCGGAAGCCGACGCCGTGGAGAAGGCCGTCACGGATGTTGTGGCGGCGGGGTATCGGACGAAAGACATTTACACTGAGGGGACGAAGCTGGTCAATACGGAAGAGATGGGGGATGTGGTTGTAGGGGAAATCAAAGGGTATTGACATTGGTATTAAAAAAGTTTATACTACAAGTATTACAAGAGGTATAAACTATGACCGTAAAAACTGCTATTTCTTTAGAAAATTCGCTTTTCCAAAAAGTAGATGATCTGGCGCAGGAATTGAAAATTTCCCGCAGTCATCTGTTTACTTTGGCGGTGCAGCAGTTTATCGAATCTTACGAGAATCAACGGCTGCTTGAGAAGATCAACGCGGTGTATGCTGATGGACCCGCTCCAGAAGAAGTCGCTTTGCGACAAAGAATGCGCGCGCATCATCGGCAATTGGTAGAAGGGCAATGGTAATCGAACAAGGCGACGTCTTCTGGCTTGATCTGGGCGATCCAACTGGCTCAGGGCTGGCATATCGGCATCCCCATGTGGTGGTGCAGAACAATTTGTTCAATCAAAGCCGTATCAATACCGTGATTGTGTGTGTCATCACCTCGAATCTCAAACTTGCTAATGCGCCAGGCAATGTATCCTTGAAAACGGGTGAAGCGAATTTGCCTAAACCGAGTGTGGTGAATGTCTCACAAGTGTACACTGCGGATAAAAGCGAACTTGTTGAGAAGATAGGAACTCTGTCGCCAGCGCGTGTGCGTAAGATTCTTGAGGGGATACAGTTGTTCCTGCAGCCACGCGATGTAAGAGAATAAATAATCAAATCAGGAGAGATAAATATGCGTAGTGATAGCGCCAAAAGTGGTTTCGAGCGCGCCCCGCACCGCAGTTTGTTCTATGCGACGGGGTTGACGCCGGAGGAATTGGAACGCCCGATCATCGGCGTGGTCAACTCGTTCAACGAGATCGTGCCGGGACACGTGCACTTGAACAAGATCGCCGAAGCGGTGAAAGCCGGGGTGCGGATGGCAGGGGGGACGCCGCTGGAGTTCAACGTCATCGGCGTGTGCGATGGGATTGCGATGGGCCACGTCGGGATGAATTACTCGCTGCCCAGCCGCGAATTGATCGCCGATTCGGTGGAGTCGATGGTGGATGGGCACGCCTTCGACGGTCTGGTCTTCATCCCCAACTGCGACAAGATCATCCCCGGCATGTTGATGGCTGCCGGACGGTTGAACATCCCTTCGATCTTCGTCAGCGGCGGGCCGATGATGGCCGGGCGCTATGAGGGGGAAGACATCGACCTCAAGACGATGTTCGAAGCGGTGGGGAAATACAAGGCCGGCAAGTTGACCGACGAAGAGCTGTGCGATCTGGAAATGGCCGCCTGTCCCGGCTGCGGCTCCTGCGCGGGGATGTTCACCGCGAACACGATGAACTGCCTCACCGAAGCCCTGGGCATGGGCTTGCCCGGCAATGGGACGATTCCCGCGATCACCGCGGCGCGGTTGCGATTGGCGAAGCGCGCCGGGATGCAGGTGATGGCGCTGCTGGCAGCCAACCTCTGCCCGCGCGACATTATGACCGCGGCGGCCTTCGAGAATGCGGTTGCGGTGGATATGGCGCTCGGCGGATCGACGAACACGGTGTTGCACCTGCCGGCGATTGCCAACGACGCCGGCGTGAAGCTATCGCTGGACACGTTCGACGCGATCAGCAAGCGCACGCCGTACCTGATCAAGCTCAGCCCGGCGGGACCGCATCACATCCAGGATTTGGATGAGGCCGGCGGCGTCCCCGCTGTGATGGCCGAATTGCGCGGCAAGGGCGTCCTACATATCGACCTGCCCACCGTGACCGGCAAAACCGTGGGCGAAAATCTCGCCACGGCGCGGCGGCGCACCGACGTTTTGCGTCCGGCGGACAATCCATACAGCGCGGAAGGCGGCATTGCCATTTTGCGCGGCAATCTCGCGCCCGACGGCGCGGTGGTGAAGGCGGCGGCGGTCGGCCCGGAGATGCTGCATCATCGCGGCCCGGCGCGCGTCTTCGACGGCGAGGAGGCGGCGCTCGACGCGATCCTGAACGGCCAGGTCAAGGCCGGCGATGTGGTCGTCATCCGTTACGAAGGTCCGCGCGGCGGCCCAGGGATGCGCGAGATGTTGATGCCCACGTCGGTGTTGTCGGGGATGGGGCTGGACGACAAGGTCGCGCTCATCACTGATGGGCGGTTTTCCGGCGCGACGCGCGGCTCGGCGACGGGTCACGTTTCGCCAGAAGCGGCGAGCGGCGGCCCCATCGGGCTGGCGCAGGAGGGTGATGAAATCGAGATCGACGTCCTCAATCGCACGCTGACATTACACGTTTCCGACGCGGAAATCGCCCGGCGGCGCGCAGGCTGGACGCCCAATCCACCCAAAATCCAGCACGGCTGGCTGGCCCGCTACGCGCGGATGGTCACGTCGGC
>DAOUAY010000538.1:0-1668 GCA_034432995.1 Anaerolineae bacterium
TTATCGGCCAGCGCTTCGACCAGCACCGGCCCCCCTTCCAGCCCCCCGATCTCCCCGATCGCGCTGGCGGCCAGTGATCGCGCCCCCACGTAGCCACGCACGACATCGGCCAAAACCGGGATCGCCGTTGGCAGATGCAAATCGCCTAGCGCCACAACGAGCGTCTTGACGACCGGCAAATCGCGCTGGTTGGGCGCGGCAAGATACGTCCTGAGCATCTCGATCATCTGCGGCGCGGCTTCCTGCGCGTTCAGCCGGCGCAACGCGATGAGCACGGTACGGCGGATACGCAGATCGGGCGTCGAAAGCAGAGGCAGCAGGATCGCGCCCATGTCGGGAATCCCCAACTTGCCAATCGCGTTGATCGCCGCCCGCCGGACGTAGAAGTTGCCATCGTCCAGGGCATTGAGCAGCGCGCCCTGCGCCTCTTTGGCCCGCATCTGCCCCAGCGCGATGGCGGCAGCGCGGCGCACGAAAGAGCAGGGATCGCGCAGGGCGTCCATCAGGGGGAAGGCGGCGGCGTTGTGCCCGATATGGCCGAGCGCCTCCGCCGCCGCGCAGCGCACGTAGGTGTTCACATCTTCTTTGAGAAGTGTGATAAGATTGGGGACGGCGTAGTCGGCTTTGAGTTTGCCCAGCTCCTGCGCCGCCTGCGAACGCTGGCGCGGATTTGGACTGCTCAGATGATCGATGTAGCCATTCTTGCCACGAGACCCTTGTTCAGAAACGAGTACAGACGGGAGATCATCATTGTAGTTCAATGGATTCACCTTCTACTTTTTATTGGCCTGGTCTTTTACCGAGCGAGTTGAGTATATCACAAGGCATAAAAAAGGACAATGGCAAATGGCAAATGGCAAAAGTGGGAACAAATTCCGTCAAACTGCCGTCTTGATTTTAGAGAGACTGCGGATTTTCAAAATTCGCAGGATTAACAAAAGAAGAGGAGGTGTTCGAATGAAAACAGTATCGACCAAGTGGATGGCCGGGCTGATCCTGGTGACGGTGTTCGCGCTGACGGTGGGCTATGTCCCCGCGTTCGGCGCCGGGGAGTGGTACGCGGAGTACTTCGCCAATATGAGCCTGTCGGGCGCGCCGGCGCTCACCCGCTACGAAGCCGGCTTGCGCTTCGAGTGGGGCGCTGGCAGTCCGGGGACCGGCATCCCTGCCGACAATTTCTCCGCCCGCTTCACCCGTGATGAGTGGTTCGAAGGCGGCACCTACCGCTTCTCGTACCGCTCGGACGACGGTATACGCCTGTGGGTCGGCGACACGCTCGTCATCGACGATTGGCGCGACCGCTCGGATACCTGGAGTATCATCGATCGTTACATTGCGCCGGGCACCTATCGCGTGCGGGTGGAATATTACGAGCGTGGCGGTACTGCGGCGCTGCAAGTAGGCTGGGCAAAAACCAGCGGCGGCGCAGCCTGGCGCGGGGATTACTACAACAACCGGACCCTATCCGGCAGCCCGGTGCTGACCCGCTATGACACCGCCATCGATTTCGATTGGGGGCGGAACAGTCCTGACGCGGCGGTGTCGTCCGATAACTTCTCCGTGCGTTGGACGCGCACGTTGGGCTTCGAGGCCGGGACGTACCGGTTCTATACCAGCAGCGACGACGGCGTGCGCCTCTACGTGGACGGCCGGCTGGTCGTCGATGCC
>DAOUAY010000539.1:0-3509 GCA_034432995.1 Anaerolineae bacterium
GCATTGGCGGCCTGTCCCTGCTGGCAGGGCGCGCATTACCGGCATTGGCGCAGCGACTCGATAAAACAGTGCTGGCATCCGCCAATAACGCGCCAGCCGCCATGCCCTCAACCATAACGTCCCCGGTAAACATTCACCTGGCGGCAACCGATGGATATATCTCATTACCGGGCCGCGCCAACCCGCTCTACATGTTCGGCTTTGTGAATGTGCCAGTGGGAGACACGCCTGACGAACTGGTGGATTACAAGGGAGCCGTTCAGTTCTCGGCGCCCATCATCGGTCTGGATCAGGAGGCAGATGTTTACCTCACGCTGACCAATATCGGTTTGGTGGTCCGGCCAGACCTCGACGATTCACACACCGTTCACTGGCACGGCTTCCCCAACGCGACCGCCATCTTCGACGGGGTTCCCGAGGTTTCGATTGCTGTGCCTGTAGGAAGAGACTTCCCATATTACTACAAGCCACATCGCGCCGGTACCTTCATGTACCATTGCCACTTCGAGGATGTGGAGCATGTGCAAATGGGGATGACAGGCATCATCTACGTGCGCCCCAGCCAGAATGGAACTTCGCTGGGGGGCTTCACCAAATTTGCCTACAACGATGGCGACGGCTCAACAGGCTACCACCGTGAGTTTGCCCTGTTTCTGCACGAGGTGTGGACGACGCCTCACGACAATCTCGAATCGATTCAGGAAACGGTCTGGCCTAATTACAAGGCGAATTATTGGACGATCAACGGTCGGTCCTACCCGCACACTCTTTTCCCCAATAATGATCCATCGCTGCCTGCCCAGCCCATTTCCTCATTGGTTCAGGTGAATGCCGGCGAAAGAGTGCTCCTGCGCTTTGCCAATCTGGGCTACGAACAACAAGCCATTCAGTTACCCGGCATTCCGCTCAAGGTGGTTGGCGAGGACGCGACTCTCTTGCGTAACGGATCGGTGGATCTAAGTTACATGACGAATACGATTTATATTGGACCCGGCGAAGCGCGGGATGTTTTGTTTACCGCTCCCCCGTATTCAGGATCAGGTTATGCCACATACCTGCTCAAGAACCGAAACGTCCACAGGTTGACCAATAATGGCGCGGCCGGCTTGGGAGGGCAGGTGACCGAGGTACGGGTTTACCCGGGTACGCTCGGTGCTCAAACACATCCGAATCAAACGTACCCTGAATATGCGCCGATGCCGCCGTACCTCAATCCGTGGATCGCATAAGCGAAGACAGGAGATGCAACCATGACTACTCGAAGTCGAAAAATCATAATTATCCTCCTGCTCATCTGCGGTCTTGCCATCATGACGTGGTCTACTCCTGTGGCACCCGTTGCCTCAGCGGCTGGATCAATCGGCATGGTCTGTACCAACGGCCCCACCTTCGACCTCAAGACCGCGTCGGGCCACATCTACACGCCGGATGGCAACAGTATTTTCATGTGGGGATACGCAACAGCCAGCGGATCGTTCCAGATGCCCGGACCCGTGCTGTGCGTCAACGAGGGACAGACCGTCACCGTCAACCTGACCAACAATCTGCCCGAGCCGGTTTCGATTATTTTTCCGGGGCAAACCAATGTGACATCAAGCGGTGGCTCGGATGGTCTTTTCACAAAAGAAGCTGGAGCCAGCGGCGGGACCGTGAGCTATACCTTTACCGCGAGCGAACCGGGAACGTATCTTTACGAAAGCGGAACAAACCTGGAAAAGCAAATCCAGATGGGACTGTATGGCGTTCTGGTTGTGCGGCCCGCGATGGGAGGCAACTTTGCCTATAACCATGCCTCGACGCAATTCAATCCGGCTCGCGAATATCTGGTTGTGCTGAACGAGATAGACCCGGAGTTGCATCGGGCAGTCGAGTTGAACCAAACGTACGACTTTTCCACCTTCAACGACGACTACTGGACCGTTAACGGGCGCTCCTTCCCGGACACCATCTCGGATAACTCCGTGTCCTGGCTGCCGAGCCAGCCTTATGGCGCGTTGGTGAAGGTGGAGCCGTATGATCCCTCTACAAACCCTTTGCCTGCGCTGATCCGTTACGCCAATGCGGGTATGGTAAACCATCCCTTCCATCCACATGGAAATCACCTGCGTGTAATCGGACGCGATGGCAGATTGTTGCGGGGTCCCGGTGGAGAGGATATCTCCTTCGAAGACTTTACGCGTACCATCGGTTCGGGTCAAACCTATGACCTGCTGTTCCGATGGGATGACGTGGATCCATGGATCACGGGCGGTGCTCCAGTCCCGGTGACGATCCCAGGTTTGCAGAATCTAGTCTTCAAGGATGGCGTCACGTTTTACAGCGGCGATCCCAACCTTGGGCAAACGGGCGAACTGCCGGTCGGCGTAACTTCCTACAACCAGTGCGGTGAGTTCTATTTCCCCTGGCACAGCCATGCCCTGTTCGAATTCACCAACTTCGACGAGGGCTTTGGGGGCTTGGCAACGATATTGCGCGTCGATCCGCCGGGCGGGTGCGCAGCAGTGATTAACTCGATGCACGTTGGTGATCTGGATGGGACAAGCGGCACGATTGGCGGGGGACGATGGCGCGCGACGGTGACCGTGATTGTGCATAACTTCCAGCACAACCCGGTATCCGGCGCGACGGTGACTGGAACCTGGAGCGCTGGCGACACGAACGGGAGAACCCTCACCTGTGTCACCGATACCCTGGGCAGATGCACCGTCACCAGCGGCAGACTCTCCCTCACATCCAATGCTGATGTAACTTTCACTGTAACCAGCGTAACTCATGCCACGCGAACATATTATTCCGGCGCCAATCACGACCCGGATGGCGACAGCACCGGCACAAGCATTACGGTTCCACGACCGTAATCCGCCGCGAAAGGAGTAAACAGCCATGCACTCAAGATTAATGAGAAAGATAACCATCGGCTTTTCGCTTCAACTGATCGCGGCATTGCTGGCAACCAGCATACTGGCATCCGCCGCGCCGCTCGCCGCTTCGGTCACGTTTAACCTTTGTGCCTCGACAGGTACTGTGGCCCTGCCAGGCAGCTCTTCTATTCCCATATGGGGATTTTCGCTGGATACGGGAAGCGGATGCGCGCCAGCCCAGTTGCCAGGTCCTGTGCTGGAAGTTAATGCTGGTGACGCAGTGACGATCAATCTCACAGATGTCAACGTGCCGGGGAGTGTGGCACTCGAATTTCCCGGACTCGCGATATCCGGCTCATACACCTTCACTGCCGGTGATCCGGGCACGTACATCTATGAAAGCAATAATGGCCGTCAGGTGATGATGGGACTTTATGGAGCGCTCATCGTACGACCAGGGACAACCGGCCAGGCATATGACACCTCCGCCAGCGCCTACAATACTGAAGCCACACTTGTGTTGAGCGAGATTGATCCCGCATTCAACGCCAACCCAACAACGTTCAATACCGTCAACTATTCACCCAAATACTGGTTGATCAATGGAAAGGCGTATCCGCAGACCAGTAATGTCCCGGCTAATGCGGG
>DAOUAY010000540.1:0-3718 GCA_034432995.1 Anaerolineae bacterium
AGCTTGCAGGGCGACCGGATCGAACAAGCCCGGGCTGGCTTCTTGCCCCACCACGTCCAGCAAGTAGTCTTTGTCGAAGGAAATGTTCGGCCACGCGCTAGAGTATGGGTAAGGACGCACCGGACTGGCGCATTTGTCGGGCACGCCTTCACAGAATGCCGTACAGCCATAACTTTGATCACCAGTTGTGCAATCTACACCCAAACTTGCACCATCTGACGAACGCAACCTGCGCATTCGCAGATGGGATCCCGTACTGCTTGGTGGCGACCATTCTTGCGTAACCTTACTCGCATTAACAACATTCAAGTCGGCGGCTTCTGACAGAAGCAAACACATTCCAATAATCTCAAGCAGTATCACTATCACTCGGAATACAACTCTTGTATGTTTCATTGCTGTAGCTCCACAGCGACAACGCACATACGCCATTCGATAACTTCATCTGGTGGTTTAACTTCTGAACATGCCAGTCCAATAGTTCGGCCATTTGGGTTCCATAGGGCGCCAAAGTAACTCGCAACAAAAAAATTGTGTTCTGGCAAAATAGAATGAATATTATATGTACCCACCTCAACCACATAAAGAGCATCAAAACTAGCGAAAAGAGGGTCTATATTATCAGTATCAACAGTCAATAGAAGAACATTGTCATTTGGTGACCAGTCCAATCCATGCACACTGCGTCCTTCAAAAGTGATGTCACGAAATTCCCTGTTTAGCGTGTCAATAATCCTCAAACTCAAAAACCGCTCTGGATTGCCATATATCCGGCGTAGCGCCAAATAACGGCCATCAGCGCTCCAGGCCATATCAGAAACACTTATGCTTATGTGTGCATTGCTGTCAGGCTGTCCCAGTTCCATCTCGCACGTCTCACCTGTCACACGATTCACTAAATAAAACTGGTTTGTTGGGTATACATAGACCGCTACTATCGTGCCATCCGCGCGCCAGGCATCGCTATATGTCCAACCAGGCGCATCTTGTCCGGGCAAATCGGCAACGAGGGTACTGACCGTCGCCGGTTTATGAACGTGCATAGTTTGTATGCCTCGGCTATTGGCAGAATAGATAATCTGCTCATCTGGCCCCAGTGACAATAGGGGATTGGCTAAATCCCAAGCAAGCTCTTTGAGCGGCAATTCCTCCCCGCGGCCAAGATAGAGTATTCTAGTGTAATCAGGCGGCATAGAATCCACAAAGGCAACAGCTTGTTCTGTAGGTAGCCAGATGGGCTTTCCAGCGCTGCTGTGTCGTTCTGCATAGTGCTTGATTTCCCCTGTGTCCAAGTTAAAGGTCTCGATATACTCTCCCGCTACATCTATCATTGCACGACTGATAAGCCAGCGCTGGCCATCTGGTAACCACTGTAACAGATGTATAGGTGTTGTGCTGGTCAACACGACTTCGGGGTCAGAAAAAGTATACGAGTAGAGCGCCGTCTTCGTTAGGGTTGGTTGTATATACGCCTCGAAGTTGCACAGGGGTATTTGTACCGGTAGAACGGTCTCTGCCAGTGTCGCTTCGGGTGTTACGGCTTGTGTGCTCTCTAAAACTGTAGTGGAAATCATCACTGTTGGCGCAGGTGACGCCAGGATTCCTTGCCGGTGTGCAGCCGAAGATCCCGGAATATTGTGCATGGCTATCACCAGGATGAGCGTCACTAAAATGAGTAGAAGCCCAAAGCCTATGATTTGTTTCGTTTTCATTTTCTTCTCCTTGATACGGTTTCTCTTGGTTGAAGTATTAGCTGCCCAACATATAATTATCTGGACTATATAACCCTGCATCTACACCTGCATACATATCGTCCGGGCTATCTATCTCTATATGCTGCGTATAGCCTTCGGGCATCTACCTTTGGATGCCCTGATAGCTCTATGACTATATGCTGCCACGGCGTATCTATGGGTATAGGCCCGGGCTATCCCTCGTCGCCCACGCTGTACTCGAAGACCTCGTAATCGCCCACCTCGTCCCGCACCAAACGGCCTTCCAATCCCAGTTGCCTGACCCGGTCGTACCGCAGTTCCCAGACCTGCCGCTCCGGGTTCCAGCGCCCGCCTTCCGCTTTGACCTGCGCGCGCAGGTCGGTCTCCTCGCGCGCGACCAGCACACCAAGCATCAGCGCATCCGCCGGGGCGTTCTGATCCGGCCAATCGGTCTCGTCCACGATGAGTTCTACAGTCTTGTAGCGTTTGCGCTGCTTGTCATCATAGCGATAACGCACGCAGACCAGCCGGTCGCCGTATTCTTCGACCAACTGTTTCGTTCCTCGTTGTCCGGGCTTCAGGGTCAAACGCACGCGTATTAGGATGTCCCTTGAGGTTGTCTCCCAACGAAATCATTATATACTCCCCCAGTCTATAGATCAATCATTGGGAGCTTATCGATGACTCACCACCGCCGCCGTCCCTCTCGCCTGGGTTTGTTCGTCCTGACGCTGCTGCTCATCGAATTCCTCGATGAGTTCGTCTACGGCGCGCGTGAGGCCGCGTGGCCGTTGATCCGCGCCGACCTGGGACTGAGTTACGCGCAAATTGGCGCGTTGCTCGGCGTGCCCGCGATCGTCAGCAGCATCGTCGAGCCGTTTCTGGGCGTCCTGGGCGATGCGTGGAAACGCCGCGTGCTGGTATTGGGCGGCGGCGCGCTCTTCTGCCTGAGCCTGCTCCTCACGAGCGCGAGTCAGAGTTTCGCCCTGTTGCTGCTGTCGTTCATCCTCTTCTATCCGGCGTCCGGCGCGTTCGTGAGCCTCTCGCAGGCCACGTTGATGGACGTCGATCCCGCCCGCCACGAACACAATATGGCCCGCTGGACGCTCGCCGGATCGCTCGGCGTGGTGGCGGGACCGCTGGTGTTGGGTGCGGCGGTGGCCTTGGGAATGGGGTGGCGCGTCTTATTCGCCGGTTTTGCGGGGTTAGCGTTGCTCTTGCTGGTGCTCGCGTCGCGCTTTCGCTTTGCCAACGGACGTACTGAAGAAGAGGCTATCGACCTCAAGACGGCGTTTGCGGGCGTTTGGCAGGCGTTGAAACGGGCTTCGGTCTTGCGCTGGCTGGTGCTGTTGCAGTGCTCCGATTTGATGCTGGACGTGCTCCTGGGCTACCTGGCGCTCTACTTCGTGGATGTGGTCGGCGTCACGGCGGGGCAGGCGGCGACGGCGGTGGCGGTCTGGACCGGGGTGGGGCTGCTCGGCGACGTGCTGCTCATCCCGCTGCTGGAGCGCGTGCCGGGGCTGCGCTATCTGCGACTCAGCGCCGCCGCCAAGCTGGTGTTGTTTCCCGCGTTTCTGCTCGTCCCCGCGTTCGGCGTCAAACTGGCGCTGCTGGGATTGTTGGGCCTGTTCAACGCCGGATGGTACGCCATCCTCAAAGCGCAGCTCTATTCGACGATGCCGGGGCAGAGCGGCACGTCGATGGCGGTGGACAACATCTTCGGCTTCGTTGGGGCGCTCATCCCCTGGGGCCTGGGGCTGATCGCCGGGCGTGTTGGTCTGCAAACGACGATGTGGCTGCTCCTTCTGGGACCGCTGGCGCTGCTGATCGGCTTGCCTATTTCCAAGGATGGGTAGCAGAACTGTCAGGTTTTCTGAAACCTGACACCCTAATTTTGCGCAAAAATAAGGGGGTAGCAAACGCCTGAACCTTAACAGATTGAGGTAGAATAGCACATCTTGATAAGGAGGTGTGCTATGGCAACGGAGATCCAGGTGGTGGAG
>DAOUAY010000541.1:0-2527 GCA_034432995.1 Anaerolineae bacterium
CATGCTTCTTGCCCCTTGCCTCATGCTTCTTGCCCCTTGCCTCATGCTTCCAATTCACCCAACATCTCGGCGAGCAAATCGAAGCCGCCTTGCCAGAAATCGGGTGAGGTCATATCGAAACCGGCCTCACTGATGATGTGATTGGGACTGGCGGAGCCGCCGTAGGCGAGGATACGCAGATAGTCCGGCTCGAACGCCTGGCCCAGTTCCTTGTACTTGCGGTAGAGCGCCAGCACGAGCAGGTTGCCGAAGGCGTAGGCGTAGCAGTAGAAGGGCCGGTCGTAGATGTGGGGGATCGCCAGCCACTCGTAACGGAAATCGTCGCTCACGTCCAGCGCGTCGCCGAACTGCTCGCGCAGATTGGCGAGATAAGCCGCGTACAGATCGTCGGGCTTCGCGCCGTCCACGATCATCTGGTGCGCCTGCTGCTCGAAGATGACAAAGTAGCCTTGCCGGACAATCGTAGCGTAGGCGTCATCCAGCAGCGTGCTGATGAGGGCGCGCCGCACGGCGGGATCGGTTTCCTCCGCCAGCAGCTTGTCGTTGAGCAGCATCTCGCCGAAGACGGACGCCGTCTCTGCCATCGGCAGCGACGAGTGGAAGGTGAGCGGTGAATGATCCGCCGCCATCATCGCGTGGACGGCGTGTCCTAGTTCGTGCGCCAGCGTCGAAACGTCCTGAATCCGCCCCTGGTAATTCATCTGCACCCAGGGCGTAAGCGTGGGCAGCGGGCCGTAGCAGAACGCGCCGTCCATCTTGCGCGAGCGGATTTCGCTGTCGAGGTGCTCGGCCTCCAGCACGCGCTGCGCGTGATCGGCCAGCGTGGACGAGAACGTGCGATACGCCGTGTCCACCATCCGCACGGCGGCGTCGAAGGTGTACGTCTTCTCCACCTCGGCGAGCGGCGCGTACAGGTCGTAACGGCGCAGGCGCTCCACGCCCAATGCCTGCGCCTTGAAGCGGAAGAACCGCTGAAAGAGCGTTGCGTTGCGGCGGATGACGTCCAGCAGCGTCTCCACCACCGCGTCGGGGATGTCGTTTTCGAGATTGCGCACGCTGATTGGACTGGCGAACGCGCGTAGTTTCAGGTTCTCGGCCTGCCAGTCGCGCACGCGGGCGGCATAGACGTAAGCCAGCACGTCGGCCTGGGTCTCGTAGACGCGATACAACTCCTGGTAGGCTGCCGCGCGCAGGTCGGGGTTGGGGCTGGTGACGTAGAACGACAATTGCCCGCGCGTCAACTCCCGCTCCTCGCCCTCCACGGTGAGGTGGAATTTGAAGGCGTTGGTCAGCATATCATAAAGCGTCTTCACCGCCTGGATGCCGTTGACGTCCTTGATGTTGATGATCTTCTCTTCGGCCTCGCTGAGCGTGTGCGGCTTGAAAAGGCGCAGGCTTTCCAGATAGTAGCGCACATCGCCGCTGTTCGCCATCAAGCGCGCCGCGGGTTCGTCGTCCAACGCCTTCCACCACAACTCAAAAAAGAGCAACCGGTTTTGCAAGTCCGCACCGAACTGCTGCACGCGCCCGCGGAAAGTTAGCGCGTCCTGGTTGGCGACGTCCTCCGAGAACCAGAGATAGGCGTAAGCCATCACCCGCCCGGCGTCGGCGTAAAGCTGCTCGAGGCGGGTGAGAATATCGCGGAACACATCCTCGGTCATATCGGGAGCAAGTTTGTCGCGCAGCGCCTCGATCTGACCAAGCCGCGTCTCGATGTCCACAAAAAACTGCTCCACCTCCGGCGTCCCCACCGGCGCGAGCAAGTCATCCAATTTCCAACGTTGCGGTACATATGTCATTGTTTGTTCTCCTAAACTTAACCACGAATTTACCTGAATCTTCACGAATAGTGTAGTAGTCAAGATGATCTTGGAATCACGAATCGAAGAATCGTACACGGATTTCACGGATTCTACGGATTTTTAGGGAAAGAAATCCGTGTTTTCCGTGTTCATCCGTGTACCAAAATTGCACGATGCTTCTGCCCAGTACAAATCTTCACGCATAGAAATCAGAATTGGTGTAAATTCGGCGAATGCAGACATTCGTGAAGATTCGTGGTAAAAATCAACCTTGATGTTACTGAGCCTTTTTACGCCCGGCCACAAGCGCGATGAGTGCGAGGAAGATGACGGTCAGGAGCAGATCACGGGACCACAGGCCACGGGCGTATTCGGAGCGGTAGCCGACCAGTTTGATGATCCATACCACAGCCTGATACGCCAGCGCCAGGCCCACCGCGCCGCCGGTGCTTTTACGCCGCCAGGTGATGATCGCCGCCGCAAGACAAATCAAACCCAACAGCCCGTACACCACGCCCAACAACGGCAGCGACAGCGACGTCGGGTACTCGGCCAGCGCGGGCGCGATGTACGCCGACATCCCCGCGCGGATCAGATTCGCCGCGCCGAAGATCACCCAGACGATAGAAATAGCCAGCACACGCCAGTGTTTCAACACACCGGCATTGTACAGCAGCGCGGGAAGGATGCAAGATGCAAGAGGCAGGAGGCAAGAGGCAGGAGGC
>DAOUAY010000542.1:0-1885 GCA_034432995.1 Anaerolineae bacterium
GTGCGCGGCTTCACACAGGATGACGCGCACATCATCTGCACGCCGGAGCAGATCGAGGCCGAGGCGCTGCGCGTGTTGCAGTTCTCGCTGGCGCTCCTGCGCGCTTTCGGGTTCGAGCAGATCGAGGCCTATCTCTCCACGCGCCCGGAGAAGGCCGTGGGCGAACCGGCGCGCTGGGAACGGGCGCAGGAATCGCTGCTGCGCGCCATCAATGCCGAGGGCCTGGTCTACCAGGTGGACGAAGGCGGCGGCGCGTTCTATGGGCCGAAGATCGACCTGAAGATCAAGGACGCGCTGGGCCGCGAGTGGCAGTTGACGACGATCCAGTTCGACTTCAACGAGCCGGAGCGCTTCGATATGACCTACGTGGGCGAGGACGGTATGGAACATCGCCCTTACATGGTTCACCGGGCGCTGCTCGGTTCGCTGGAACGCTTCTTCGGCATCCTGGTGGAGCACTACGCCGGCGCGTTCCCGGTGTGGCTCGCGCCGGAACAGGCGCGCGTCATCCCCATCGCCGACCGGCACATCGAGTACGCCAAACAGGTGGAGGACGCGCTGCGGCAGGCCCACCTGCGCGTGAGCACGGACGCCTCGTCATCGCGGATGAACGCCAAGATCCGCGCGGCGCAGCTACAGAAAGTGCCGTATATGCTCGTCATCGGGGATAAGGAAGTCGAGGCGGGCGCGGTCGCCGTGCGGCTGCGCAGCGGCAACGACCTGGGCGCGCTGCCGGTGGCGGAGTTCATCGCGCACGCGGAGAAGGCGATCGCAGAACACGCGTTGGAGTAAAAAAGCTTCGCAATATGTGCCCCAACCCTTCTGGAAAGGGTTGGGGCATTGTCACGGTTAATGCTGATTGGGGTTATCCACTACCAACCCTTCAGCAGTTGCGGCAATGTTTAGTTGCTTGTCAGCGGAAAAGAAAGTCAAAGGCGGATAATCCCGATTCACGAGAAAGACATTGGCATGTATGGCGGTCGCTAATTGTGTTGCATCGTAAGCGCGCAATGGATAGCGTTCCAGCAATGCGCAAGCCTGTTCCACAATATCCAAGCTGGGCGGCATAATCTGGTAATCGCGAATGCAATCCGCGCGAAACATATCACGCGCTGCAACAAACTCATCTTTGGTTAACGCCCCATCACGAACTCGCCGTGTAAACGCGCTAATAACTTCTACCAGACTCATACGCGATGTGAACACCGGCGGTTTTTCCTTTTGCTCCAGAATATCCCGTATCCACCGGCTTCCAGCTTCATTGACATAACGTTTCACGAGTGCGCTGGCATCCAAATAGTAGTAGCTCATGCGTATTCATCCCGATCCATCAAAATCGATTCAGAAAGGGGTGTTCCCTGGCTTAATCGTTCAGTCAGGTAGATGCGCACCTCTGGGGAAGGCGGCGATACTTCCCAGGGCAGATTTTCGATCAGGCCAGCTTCCTTCATTTCCCGAACAATCTGAGCATATTGTGAGGATACAGCTACACTTTTGGGTCTGATGAGAATACCATCCAAACGTTGCTCAATCTCAACTTCTTCAATTTTGCCCCATGCTTTGACCATCCGTCGTGGAATGAGAATCCCGCGTTCTGTGACTTTGGCAGCTATCGTCGTCATCCTTTACCTCCCGCCATCTGGATATTCCCATTATAACACTGGTTTGCTCGCGCCGTAAACTTGTCGCTATCGGCTTTAACATTATACTATCTGGCGTATCCCCTATAAATTTCACCGGGATACGAGTTAACGATCAAAAGAAGGTAACCTATGAAAAACAGCCTGAAGCTCTTGCCCTTGCTTTTGCTATGCCTCCTCAGTTTGCTCGCCTGTGACTTTGTCAGCCTCCCCTACGCCGAAGAACCCGAGGAAGAGACGACCCC
>DAOUAY010000543.1:0-14510 GCA_034432995.1 Anaerolineae bacterium
GATTAGGGTCTGTAAATAAACAACTTCCGGCTCGGGCCGGTCTCTGACCGTGCCCGCCGATGTCTGACCCACGGTGGCGCGGTCGGAGACCGGCCAC
The DNA here is from genome assembly GCA_034432995.1 of Anaerolineae bacterium. GTDB lineage: Bacteria > Chloroflexota > Anaerolineae > B4-G1 > SLSP01 > DSWT01. The sequence continues at coordinate 98 of DAOUAY010000543.1, forward strand.
AGCTTTCGGGAAGTTGTACTTTTGCAGACGCTTAGGTTTGCGGGACGAAAAATGCCCGGCGCTGCGCAGCGCCGGGCATTGTTGTTGCCGGATTTTCCGAGGCGGATCAGTAGTTCCGCATCACCAGCGGCAAGTAGATGTACTGGATGTTGGTTGCCACCCGCACGGTGGATTGGTAGCTGTCGCTGAAGCCGAGCGTATCGGTGATCGTCAGTGTGACGGTGAAGACGCTCTCAGCCGTGTAGGTGTGCGAGACGTTCTGCGTGAAGCGCAGCGGGCTGTTATCGCCGAAGTCCCAGGCCCAGGCGACGATGGGCGGCAGGTTGGTCGTCGACGTATCCGTGAAGTGGACGGTGACGCCCGGTTCCACCAGCGTCGCGCTCTGGTTGAACGACGCGACCAGCGCCGGGGGGTTCACCAGCACCGCGCGCGTGTAGAAGTCGGTGTAGCCGCAGGCGTCGGTGACGGTGAGCGTGACGACGAGTTCCCCGGCGGTGAGGTAGGTGTGCGTGGTGGTGATCCCACTGCCCGTTGCGCCGTCGCCGAAGTCCCACGTCCACGCGACGATGGACGCGCCTCCGTTCGTGGTCGTCGTGTCGGTGAACGCCACCGTCGTGCTGACGTAGACCGGCGGCGCAGGGACAGCCTGGAATCCGATGGTGAACGTGGGCGTGAGCACGTCCACGCTGACCGGCGCGCCCACGGCGCTGCCCACGCCCTGGTCGCTATCCACCACGCGGTAATCGGCGTTGACAACCGTGCCCCGGCAGGGCAGCGTGCCCGTGAAGAAGGCGCTTGCCGCGCCGCCCAACGGCGCGATGCTGTCGAGATACCACCATATCGCCGTCGTCGGCGGGGGCAAGATGATCGTCCCGCCGCCGGGGTTAACCAGCTCCGCCGGAATCGTATCGCTGAGGATGACGCCTGTGCCCACGCTGTTGCCGCTGTTCGTCACCGTCAGTGTGTAGGTGATGGGCGTCCCCGCGACCGCCGTGCTCTCGTAGGCTTTGCTGACCTCGAAGTACGGCAGGTCAATCATGATATCGACGTAGTTAGCGTTGTTGTCGTAGTACGGCTCGATGTCCACAGTCGGCTGGTCGCTGGCGACCTCGGCCCAGTTGGTGAAGGTATCCAGGCCGGTGACCGCAGCGGGGATGCGCACGGTGACAAGTAACTCATCTTCTCCACCGGCGGGCATATAGCCGGTGTCCCAGGCCAGTTGTTGCCCATCGGTCCTGCTGGGAGGCCAGGTCGCCCAGCCCTGCGACCGGCGCGTCGCCGCGACGAATTCGAAGCCACTCGGCAGCGTGTCGGTCAGCCAGAGGCTGCCCTGTGTGTTCCACCACCATTCGTTCCCGCGGCGGTCGTTGCCGAAGACCAGGCTGAAGGTGACCAGTTCGCCGGGTAAGAAAGCGCCGTCCACCACACTCTTTTTCACCCACAGATCGGGGCCGGTGGTGAGCACGGCGGTATCGGTGTTGTCGGCGGGGTTGACGTCGCCCTCAACCAACAGCACCTCCGCCGTGTTGGTGAAGATCAAGCCGAACGGCAGCGACTCGGTGTCGGTGATCAGCCCGAAGTTGAAGCCCACCGCCCAGCCTGGCTCCAGCAGCTCCAGCGTCATGGTGAAGTAGTCGCCGTTGTCGCGCCATTCCCACCAGCGCCAGAATCCGCCGCCGATGCCGCCGTCCATTCGCATCCCCGCGGGATAGGTGTCGGTGACGGTGACCCTATCCACCCGCTCGTCGCCCACATTTTCGACGTTGAGCCAGTAGGAAGCGCGGCGGGTGTTCTCGCCCCAATCGTCCCACTGCCCGTCTTTGCGCACGCGCAGGTTCGGGCCGTGGTTGAAGAGCGTCTCTGTCCACACGCTGACGTTGTCGCCATAACTGTCCTCGCCGGGCAGGGGGGTGACCTCGGCGACGTTGACCAGTTCTGTGCCGGGCAGCGCGTCGGGATCGACGTTCAGCACAACCTCGAAGTTGTCGCCGTAACCGTTGTTCAGCCCGGTGAACGCCCACACCACGTAGCCATCGCCTGCATCGACGGGCGCAAACTCGTATTGGCCGTATTCGTCGCGGCGCCACGCAGCCTGGAAGGTGGTCGAAACCGGCAACGTGTCGGTGATGCGGAACGTTCCAACAGGAACGTTGCCATTGTTGTGGATGTTGATCCAGTAGCGCAATTCGCCGCCGGGCACGAGTTGACCGCTACCCCAACTCTTGTTGATATTCAGGTTGCTGTGCGGCGTGTTGACGTTGCCCCACCAGGTTTGTAAGTTGTCATCGGCGCTCAAGTCGTTGGCAGCATAGATCGTGGCCGTGTTGGAGATGGGCATCCCCGGCCAGGCGCCGGCATCCACCGTGGCGCGGACGTAGACTTCGCTGCACCCGCCGGCGATGGAAGGCCGCGAGGCGACCAGTTCGTGAGCGCTGCGGCTGACCTCGACCCAGCCCACCTGCTGTCCCCACCAGGTTTGCAACGTCATTGAGGGATGTAGCGTGTCGGTAAGAACAACTTCGCTGCTGGCGGTCGAGCCGCCGTGGCAGATTCTCACGCCGAACACGACATCCTCCCCGGCTGCGGGGTCGCCGGTCCACGCCCACTTGCCCACGTTGAGGCGGGTGTCGTTGGGCTGTACGTCGCCGCTCCACTCGCGCCATTTCTCCGATGGGTCGCCCTGGTCGTAGGGATTGCTTGTGGCGATCTGCGCAGTATTGGTGACGCGCTCGCCTGCCGCCGCTGTCACCTCGGCAAAGACGAAGAAGTGAATCCACTCGCCCGGCGCAACCGTCCCCAACGCCCAGATGACTTGATCGCCGCCGCCCGTGATGGCGAGGCCTGAGGTGTCGGTGATGTACGTCATCCCTTGCAGTGTGTCGGTGATGACCACGTTCTCGGCCGGTGCGTCCCCCTCGTTACGGTATTGCACGTAAAAGACAGCGTTGCCGCCCTCGGCGGGATTGTTGCCGTCCAGCCACTTCTCCACGCGCATACGCGGCGCGGGTGCGCGGAAAACGGCGAAAACGTTGTGTCCCGCCGGCTCGCGGTACATCACGGCGAGGTCTTGCCCCGGCTGGATGTTCCACTCGGTGTTGGGATCCCAGGCGCAGGTGTAGGTGTCGGTGCCGTCGGGGATGACGCTGTCGGACTTGTTCGGCGTGTTCGGTGGCGCGCCTCAGGTATGACATTCGATATCCACCGGTCCCGGCATCAGCCAGGGAACGTTCACCGTTCCGGTGATGCGGTCGTTGTCTACGTCCAAAAAGCCGGTGATCTGGCCGATATGCACGGCAGCCGTGTAGCCGGTTTCCGTTGCGCCGTAGACCCAATCGCCCGGCTGAAGATCGGGGCGCTGCGGCCGCCAGGGATCGTTCAGGTTGGTGGAGAAGCCGGTCTGCCCGCCGCCCCACCAGGGGATGACACCGGTGGTCAGCGCGGCAGTGGCTTTGACGACGCCTGATGCATTGGTCGCCGTCAACCAGATGGTGTGACCGCCTTCGTAGTTGCCTTCCACCCAGTCGTGATCGTAGTTGACGTTGAGCGACAAGTCCAGATTGACCAGCCGGTGGTGGAAGCCGACCCGCGCGTAGTTAATCTCGGCCCAGTACCCTACATCGCCTTGCGCGCCGTGGGGGATATCAGCGGGGTAAGCCAGGCTGTAATTACCCTCAGCGTCGGTCTGCGTCCACTGCGAGGGGAAACCCCACAGATCCACCTGCACCGTCTCGTGATCCAGTCCACCGATCTGCCCCCAAACAGTGTCACTGGCCGAGGAGATTTGGCCGGTGAAGGGATCGGGGATGGTGATGCGCACGGGATACAGCCCCGCGCCTGCCGTCACAGTGATAACCTCGCCAGGATCGAAGGTATCGGGGAAATTGTTCTCGTTCCAGCAGGTATCCCCGAAGGTCATCTCTGCCAGCGCCGTTTTCACAGTGATAGGACCTTGCGGCGCGCAACCCCACACGCGGGTGCGGTATACGTCGAAATCCACCCATTCCACTTCCCCGCCGCTGAAGGCGACATCCTCGTAGGCATTGTCGGCGGGATTGACGTCATTCGCTAATGGGCTGATGGTCACAGTGTTGGTGAACCAGCGCATTGGCACGCCCGGTTCGTTCAGGTTGGCGTTGAATTCGATGTTGCCGGCATCGCCCGGGTTCAGTTCTGAGAAGCGCCAGGCCAGCACATCGCTGTTGAGCGATCGTTCCACCAGACGGTTCCAATCCCAGTTCAGGTTCCACTCGCCGTTCCAGGCGGTATCGGCAGGTAACGTGTCGGTGATCCAGACATCGGAAACGGTCTCGTCACCCACGTTGTAGAAACTGATGCGGTAGCCCAACTGCCCTTTGCCGCTCCACCAATGTTCTTTGGTTATGCGCAAGTTTGGGCCGGGAGCAAACACCGGCAGCACGACGCAGCTTGTGTTGTCGCCGGGGTTCCTATCCGGATCGTCGCTGCTGATGGTTATACAGTTGGTGAGAATAGTTCCTGGCGTGACGCCTGCGTCAATGTCCACACCAAAGTTGAATCCAAAACCGCTGGAAACGGCCATATCGCCAACATTCCAGGAAAGGGTCTCGCCTGTCATTTCATCAGGCGGATAAGACCACCCCTCGTGACGCCGCGCGCTGTTGGGTTGGTAAGTGGTTCCGGCCGGCAATGTGTCAGTCAACCAGACGCGATGCGCCGGCATATTACCGCCGTTCCAGACATTGGCGCCATAGTTGATCCACCCGCCGGGCACGAGTACCGCGCCGTTGTACCACTTGTTGGTGTTGAGATCGTAGCGTGGATTGCTCGTGCGCGCGTCCTGGTTGAGTCGTTCGTTGTTGTCAGGCTGCGCGTCGCCGGGCGTGGTCACGATGACGTGATTGCTTAACTGCATCTCTTCCGGCGCGTTGGGATCGACGAGCAGACGCAGATTGATATGCTCACATCGACCGCCCGGCAGGCCCGGCGCATAGAGCGCGAACTGCCCGCCTGTCGTGCTGACCTCGGTCCACAACGCTTGGTTCCACCAGGCGTCGGTGCTCCAACCGACCATCGTCGTCGAAACGGGCAAGGTGTCGGTCAACCAGACTGGCCCAAAGTCCGCTCCATAGTCGCTGCACCAGCGACTGGTGTACACGAACTCCTGGCCTGGGGTAGGATCGCCGGGGCTGGGCCATTTATCGACGTTAATGCCCACCTCACTGTCCTGCACGTCGACCGGTTTGGTGCAAGACGTGTTGTCGCCGAGATTGGGGTCGCCGGGCGTGCTGGTCAATATGGTGACGCAATTGCTGTTGATGCTCCCGGCTCCAGTGGGCATGTCGGCGTCGACATCCAGCGTGACGAAGAAGACGTCCCAGTTATCGCCGTTTCCGGGGACGGGTAGATCGCCCACATCCCAGGTAATGACGCCATTCGCGTCGATATCGATGGGCAGATCGCTCGTGTCGTCGACGTAGGTTGTGGAGATGGGTAATGTATCCACAATGAGCGTATCATTTGCGACCTCATCGCCGTCATTCCAGTAGCTGATGCGATATACGAGTTTGCCGCCCGGCCGGGCGAAGCCGCTGACGTGCTCTGTCGAAGTGCCGACTTGCGGCGCAGCAGCCACGGCAACGGGCCAATCCGTGCGTGATAGCGTCACCGCACCTAACGCTTTGCCAGAAGCCGCCATCAACGCGAAGATCATGAGTAAGGCGCCGCTCAATCCGAGAATGAGCGAGAAAAGCAAATATCTACGTTTCATAGGGTTTCTCCTTTGTCTGCACTATGGTTAAAATGAAAATCGAGCGCATCATCAAAGTCCGCTCGCTTTGACGGACTCACATGGTGGCTGTCTATTGTGCTGTAGACTGCCATGGTGGAATGAGCGGAATCTTTCCGCGAATCGTATGTTGCATTTGGAAACTGACGTGGTAAAAACTGAGCTTGTCGAAGAATTATTTAGTCTGTATAACGATTACTACTTGGTACCTTCTCTTTCTGGAATTTGGAGGTGTTTATATTGTCGCTCCAATTGCAACAGAAAGCAATACATAATTTTGGAAGCGCCTTATAATGGGAATTGGAGAGTGACGTTTGAACTGTACAAAGGAGGCACGATGACAAACCTCAAACAGAACCCATTTTTGATTCCCCCGCCGCAGGGTGAGGCGCTGCAACGCGATTGGCACACCGGCGCGTGGCCCGCCCGCTGGATCGCGCACCCGGAAGCGGCGAATCTGCCCAGTGTCGTCGCGTATAAACGGACGTTCACCGTCGCCGAGGATGTCGCGCTCTCCATTCACGTCTCCGCCGATGAACGCTACGCGCTGTACCTCGACGGCGAACGCATCGGGCGCGGGCCGGAGCGCGGCGACCGGCAGCACTGGTTCTTCGAAACCTACACATTGACGTTGGCAGCCGGCGAGCATTGCCTCGTCGCGTTGGTGTGGGCGTTGGGCGAGGGCGCGCCGCTGGCGCAGTTCAGCGTGCGCCCCGGCTTCATCCTCGCCTGCGACGATCCGCAATGGCGGGTGCTGCTGGCGAGCGGCGTGGCCGCGTGGAAGACGAAACGCCTGGACGGGCTGACGTTCTTCAAAAACAACCAGGGCTTTGGCGTTGGGACTAACGTGGAGATCGACGGCGCGCATTTCGCCTGGGGCTTCGAGCGCGGCGAAGGCGACGGGTGGGGCGCGCCCCATGTCGGCGATGAGGGCATCAGCGCAGGCAGTTTCGATCAGTATGGCACCCTCAGCACGGCGCATCATCTCACGCCTGCTATGCTGCCGGGCATGTTCGCCGCGCGCTGGTCTAGGGGCGCAGCGCGGCACATCGCCGCGGTCGTCGGCGATGCCGACCTGGTCAGCCTCCCTATCCGCAGCGCCGACGATTTGCCGGACGAACACGCGGCATGGGACGGTATGTTGCGCGGCGCAGCGCCGGTCATCATCCCCGCGCGCACGCGCCGCCGCGTCCTCATCGACTTGGAGGACTACGTGTGCGCCTACACGCGCCTCGTCGCCACGGGCGGCGCGGGCGCTGCGGTGCGCGTCAGTTGGGCCGAGTCGTTGTACGACGGCGTGATTCGCGCGTGGTGGGAGACCTTCCGCGCCCCCAAGGGCAATCGGGACGTCGTCGAGGGCAAATGCTATTGCGGCGAAGGCGACATCTTCCGACCTGACGGCGGTGAGTCTTGCGTCTTCGAGAACCTCTGGTGGAAGGCCGGGCGCTACGTCGAAGTCTTTGTTGTCACAGAAGACGAGTCGCTCACCATCGCGGCGCTCGACTTCCTGGAAACGCGCTACCCGCTGGAGCCGGAGGCCGAATTCCACGCCAGTGATCCCCGTTTCGCGCGGGTTTGGCCGATCATGGTGCGCGCGCTGCAAATGTGCTCGCACGAGACCTACATGGACTGCCCCTACTACGAGCAACTGATGTACGTGGGCGACACACGCCTGGAAGCCTTGACCACCTACTGCCTCACCCGCGACGACCGCTTGCCGCGCAAGGCCATCACCATGTTCGACGTTTCGCGCTTCCCCCACGGGCTGACGCAGGCGCGTTACCCCTGCCGCAGCACGCAGCTCATCCCGCCCTTCTCCCTGTGGTGGTGCGGCATGGTCTACGACTACGCCCTCTGGCGCGACGACGCCGACTTCGTCCGCGCGCGGATGCCCGGCGTGCGCGCCGTCATCGATGCATTCCTGTCCTATCGCAACGCCAGCGGCCTCATCGAAGCGCCGCCCGGCTGGAACTACGTGGACTGGACGACCGACCCGGCCTGGCATCGCGGCGTCCCGCCCGACGGGGAGGGCGGCGTCAGCGGCATCCTTAACTGGCATTTCGCGCTGGCGCTCACCTACGTCGCCGCGCTGGAAGATTGGCTTGGCGAACCGGAAAACGCGGCGCGGATGCGACGTCACGCGGCAGATGTCGCTAAAGCGACCACGACGGCCTTCTGGGACAAGAAACGCGGCTTGTTCGCCGACGATCTAGCCCACCAGCACTTCTCCGAGCACGCGCAGTGCCTGGCGCTGCTCAGCGGTTTGGTGGATGCGGACAAGCGCGCCCGCGTCGCCGAGGGACTGTACGCGGCGCACGACCTCACGCGCGCGACGATCTACTTCAGCCACTACCTCTTCGAGACCGACCGCGTCTTGGGCCGCATCGACAAGCTCTTCGAGCGCCTCGAGGAATGGTTCGAGCTGGCCGATTTGGGCTTCAAGACCACGCGCGAACATCCTGAACCGTCCCGCTCCGACTGTCACGCCTGGGGCGCGCACCCCATCTATCACAGCTATGCCACCATTCTCGGCATCCGTCCGGGCGGCCTGGGTTTCCGGGAGGTCGTCATCCAGCCGATGTTGGGGCCGCTCACGGCGGTCAAAGCCACGCTGCCGCATCCCCAGGGCGAAATCGCCGTCGACCTGACACAGCCCGAACCCGGCGTCCTGCGCGGCACACTCGCGCTCCCACCCGGCGTCACCGGCAAGCTGCTCCTCGGCGACGCCATCTACCCGCTACGTGCCGGCCTGCAAAACATCGAAGAAGTTTGTCAACGGATTGAACGGATTCGAACGGATTTTTCTTGACTTTCGACTTTTGACATTCGACTTGGGACTAACGACTACAAGACTATTTGGAGGCTAACGTTATGCTGAAACTATCATTTACGACGCTTGGTTGTCCCAACTGGACGTTGCGCCAGATTGCGGAGAATGCGGCCAGCATGGGCTACGCTGCGGTGGACTTTCGCGGTTTGCAGGACGCGCTGGACATCACGACGACGGCGGAATTCACCACCGGTCTCGCGGCGACGAAGCGCCTGTTCGCCGACCTGGGCGTCGCCATCTCCGGCATTGCCACGTCGGCGCGCTACGCCACCGTCGATCCCGTCGAGCGCGAGAAGCAGTTCGACGAGACGCGGCGCAACATGGAACTCGCCGCCAAACTCGACGCCCACGTGTTGCGCGTCTACGGCGGGCGCGTGCCGGAGGGCCATACCGTGGACTCGATTCTACCGGCGCTGGTGGAGAACCTGCGTACCATCGGCGACGAGGCAGAGGCGTTCGGCGTGACGCTGGCGCTGGAAACGCACGACGACTGGACCGACTCGGCGGTTTTCGCCCGGCTGATGCGCGAGGCCAACCATCCCCGCGTGCGCGTGCTCTGGGACTTGCATCACCCCTTCCGCACCAACGGCGAGCCGGCGGACGTCACCTACGCCAATCTCGCGCCGTACACCGTCAGCATCCACGTCAAGGATTCCGCCTCCACCGCCGACGGTCATCACCAGTACGTGCTGCTCGGCGACGGCGACGTGCCCCTCAAGCAAATGCTCGACCTGCTCGTGGCTGGCGGCTACGACGGCTACGCCATCCTCGAATGGGAAAAACGCTGGATTCCGATCCTGCAAGAGCCGGAAATCGTCTTCCCGCAGTACGTCGCCAAAATGCGCGAATGGCTGGACTGGTCGGATAGTCTTTAGTCAAATAGTCTTTAGTCCGGTAGCCAACACCCGATTCGCCGATTCTCTGATTCGCTGATTCTTACATTCGCTGATTCCTTGATTCGCTGATTCTAACATTCGCTGATTCCTTGATTCGCTGATTCTAACATTCGCTGATTCGCTTATGGTTCATGCCTTCCGTATTGGTGTGGCGATAGACCCTCATGACCCTTACTGGGCGCAGGTAAGGGAAGCGGCTTATGCCACGGCTCAGAATCTTTCGCTCGAACTGGTTTCCATCAACCTCGTCGATTATCCAGAAGCGCTCTCTGATGAAGAGCAGATAGCCTTGCTGGAGGAACTGCTGGCCCTGGAGCTGGATGCGCTCATCGCCTGGGCGTTGCCGGAAGACCTGGCTTACCGCATCGTTCAACTTGGCCTGCCCGTTGTCTTGCTGAGCGAGACGGAGATTCGTCACCCGCTTCTGGCTTCGCCTTTGGGCCTGCACGATATCGCGCAGATAGGCGGTCGCTATCTTGCCGCAAAGCTGGCCGGACGCGGGCGTGTGCTGGTCATCGGCGCGCCGGAGCCGGCTGACCGGCGGCATAGAAGCACGCGCTGGATCGCCGGTATCCGCGATGCCTTTCGCGACTGCCCTGACGCGATCATCGAATATATCCCCTGTCCCTGGCGTTATGAATATGAGACGGCCTATGAGCAGATTGCCAAATCAATGCCGCAGGTTGCGGGGCCGCAGGTTGCGGGGCCGCAGGTCGGGGGAACGATCACCGCCATTCTTGGCCTCTCCGATACTCTGGCCCTGGCCGGGCGAGATGCCGGTCGCGCTTTGGGCCTGCTCGACCGGAACGCGCTGGTGGTAGGCATCGGCGCAGCGCCTCCGGCTTTGGCGGCGATTGCCGGCGGCGAGATGACGGCGTCGGTGGAAATCCGCGCCGGTGAACTGGGCCGGCGGGCCGTCGAACTGGCGCACCGGGCGGCTGAGGGTCAGGCTTTACCCGCGCACTTCGCGTATGAGGCCAGGCTTGTTACCGCTGATAATGTGGCCGCAGTGACGGCGCAGAAGCTAACCGCCATTGCCAATTTGTACAGCAGTATGATGCACTCCAGGCAGCAGCAACGGCAGCAACTTCTACGGCAGTTGGAAACCAGCCTGGAAATCAGCCGCCGCGTGGGGTCGATCCTCACTTACCGGCAGTTGTCTCACGAAATCGCCAACCTGATTCGCGCCAACTATGGCTACGACCGCGTCCAAATCTTCCGGTGGTTGGAGCAGGAGCAGCTCCTGGTTTTGGATCAACCCGATCAGGACGGGCTGAGCATCCCACTGGCCGGGTCCGGCGTCTTGGGACAGGCGTTGATGCGCAACGAGCCTGTCTTTATTCCCGACACGCATCACAGCCCGCGCTTTCTCCCCGATGCGCATTGGCCGGATACGCGCGCGCGGGTGGCGCTGCCTATTCGCCTGGGCGGCCAGGTCTGGGGATTGCTGGACTTGCACAGCCAGCGGTCTGCCGTGCGCACCCGCCAGGAGTTGGTGGGATTGCAGTCCCTGGCCGATCAGTTGGGCACGGCGATGAGCAACGCCGCGCTGTATGACGAAGCCTTGCAGGCCCGCGTCGCTGCCGAAAAAGCCGATCAACTCAAGACGCGCTTGCTGGCGAATGTGAGTCACGAGCTGCGCGCGCCGCTCAACACGATTTTGGGTTTCGCCGGGGCCGCGTTGGCCGCTGCAGAGCCACTTCCCGCGGATTTGTCGAACGACCTCCAACACATCTATCGCAGCGCCGAGCACTTGCTGCGCGTGATCAACGATCTGCTGGATTTGTCGCGGGCCGAGATCGACGAACTCGACCTCCATTTGGAGTTTATCGAGTGCCATTCGTTTTTGGAAGAGGTGTTTCACAGCATCGCCGATACAGTTATCTCCCAAAGCGATGTCGTATGGTCCCTGCAACTCCCCGCGCGTTTGCCTGCTATCCAGGGCGACCCGGTCCGGCTGCGGCAGATTCTGCTCAATCTATTGAGCAACGCGCACAAGTTCACTGAAAAAGGGAGCATCGTCCTGGGGGCGGAGGTGCTGCCTCCCCATTTGCATGTTTGGGTTCAGGATACGGGTATCGGCATCTCGCCAGATTGGCAACAGCGCATCTTCGAGCCATTCGTCACGGCGGAGCACATCCGGCGGCGGATGGAGGGGATTGGACTGGGGCTGTCGATTACCCGGCGGTTGGTGTCGCTGCACCGGGGTTCGATGACGCTGGAGAGCCAGCAGGGACAGGGGAGCACGTTTCACATCTATCTGCCGTTGCCGAGTCTGGGCGAACAGCCGGCGATCCTGTTGCCGGGAACGATAGAGCCTGTCCTGTTGTTGATTTCGGCGCAGGGCCAACCGGCGGCGGAGATCGTGACGTTCAGCCAGCGACAGGGTTTGGAGATCCGGCGGGTGCAGGCGGGGGAGGTGAACGCGGCCGCGCTGGCGCACTTGCGCCCGGCCGCGCTGGCCTGGGACCTGTCCAACGCCGACCCCGCTGATTGGGGCGTGATTCAACAACTGCGTCAGCATCCGCATTTGTGCCAGGCGCCTTTCGTCCTCTATGGGCAGACGCAGCGCGGCGCGCCGGGCCTGACGATGGGGATGACGAACATCATCACCAAGCCGGTGAGCGGTGAAACGCTGCTCGAGGCGCTCGCCGCTCTGTGTCCGCCGGCCTTCACCGGCCCGATTCTCATCGTGGATGACGATCCCCAGACGCGCATCCTTTACCGGAATATCGTGGAGAAAGCGTTACCCAACTATCCGATTCGCACCGCCGAAAACGGCGTCGCGGCCCTGGCGCGTATGGCGGAAGAAGTCCCCTGTCTGGTGCTCCTGGATTTGATGATGCCGGAGCTGGACGGGTTCGAGGTGTTGGAGCGGATGCGCGCCGCTCAGCAGACCCGGCGAGTCCCGGTGTTGGTGCTCAGCGGACGCATACTCACGCTCGGAGACATCAAACGGTTGGAGAAGCACGCGCTGGTCACGCTGCAAAGCAAAGACATTCTCTCTGAGGCGGAGACCGCCGAGGCGGTGCAGCGCAGCCTCTCCGGCGACGATGTCCTCCCTCCCTACACGAGCGCGTTGGTGAAGCGCATCGTCGCCTATTTCCACCAAAACTACGATCGGCCCATTTCGCGGCGCGAGGTGGCGGAGGCGGTTGGAGTGAGTGAAAATCATCTTACGCGCATCTTTGGCCGGGAATTGGGGCTTTCGCCCTGGGATTATCTGAACCGGTATCGCGTCAAACAGGCCAAAGCGTTGTTGTGGCGCACAAGCGACAGCATCACCGCTGTAGCGCTGCAGGTGGGATTCGACGATCCGGCCTATTTCAGCCGGGTGTTTCGTAAACAAGTGGGGGTAGCGCCCAGCGCATTTCGTCAAAAAGCGCCATAGTTGCTGTGAGGCTGCATTTTTTGTCCAAGAGGGCGGTGTTTTTCTCCATACATCCGGCCTCTTTTTTTACTATAATGAATGTATTGTACAAGGGGGAACGCCAGCCGTGATGTCATCCCCACAAACTACCCCCGTTTGTCCTTCTCTCGTGGTGTCTATGCGGGCCAGGAACCTTGGCGAGGTTTTGTGTGGATTTCGACTTCGCCAGGGTGGCTGAAGGGAGGTGACCGAATTACACGATGTTCGATGTTATCTACAGCCGGCGCATCGTTCGCGCAGCGACCTTCTCCCATGCGGATGAAGCGCTTCACCGTAAAAGTTTATCCACGTTGATTACCAAAGGAGGATTGACATGAAAGACAAGTATAGCCGGCGGGATTTCTTGCGCGCCAGTGCTGTGGCGGCCGCGGGCGGGTTCCTGGTGGGATGTGGCATCGGCCCCAAGCCTGAAGTCACTGTAGCGGTCACCGAGGTAGCCACCAAAGAGGCGACCAAGGAAGCAACCAAAGAGCCGGTCAAACTTGCGGGAATTGGCGCCGGGGTCAAGATCGTTTTCTTCCCCGGCGGGCCTCCGGGCTGCCCCTTCGGCACCGTCGTCTACAACGGGGCCGTGGCGGCGGCGGCGGATACGGGCGCCGATGTCGCCTACATGTTCTCGGACTGGAATACCGAGAAGATGGTCACCCAATTCAAAGAGGCCATGGCCACCGGACCCGATGGCATCGCCGTCATGGGCCACCCTGGCGAGGACGCCTTCGAGGGTCCGATCGAAGACGCTTTCAGCAAGGGCATCATCGTCACCAGCCAAAACACGACTTTGCCCCGCATCGAGGCTAAGTTCAAGGGTATGGGGTTTGGTTACGTGGGCCAGGCATTGTATGAGTCCGGCTATTTGCTGGGGCAGGAAGCTGTCAAGCGGGCCGGTCTCGGTTCCGGTGACCGCGGGATGGTGTGGGGGCTTCTGTCCCAACCTACCCGCGGCCTGCGGACCAAGGGCGTGATCGATGCGTTGGAAGCGGCGGGGATGAAGGTCGATTACCTGGAGATCGATGACGCCACCAACGCCGACCCCGCTGCGGGGACCGCGGTCTTCACGGGTTATGTGTCGTCCAATCCCGACGTCAAGCTGGTTTGCACCGACCACGGCGGGTTGACCTCCACCCTGGAGACGTACCTGACGGCGGCGGACAAGGGGCCGGGCGACATCTACGGCATCGGCTTCGACCTCTCATCGGCCACGGTAGAGGCTATCCGAGGCGGGTGGACCGACCTGGTGCTCGACCAACAGCCTTTCTTGCAGGGGTATTTGCCTATCGTGCAACTCTGCTTGACCAAGAAGTTCTTGTTCTCCGGCCTGCACATCGACACCGGCTCTGGCTTCGCTCACAAGGACAACATCGAGGAGTTGGCGCCGTTGGCGGAAAAGCAAATCCGCTAATTCTGTATAACTGACCTGCGGAGCAAACGGTGTGCGCGATAAAAAACGCGACACCGTTTGCTCCTTCCATAAATTCAGCTATAACTGGAAGCGT